>CAYQNN010000001.1:0-10590 GCA_964418955.1 uncultured Candidatus Saccharibacteria bacterium
GCAAAACCACCGGCTCTTTTCTTGTCCCGTCATAATTATCCCTGAAATCAATCGAATCTTTCCCAATATCTTTCAGCATTTCCTCGCCAACCTTTGATAGACGCGCTTCAGTATATCTTTGCGCGGCCGGCGAGTCCCCGTCAACCGATCCGAAATTTCCCTGACCTCGTATTAAGGGATATCTTAATGAGAAATCTTGAGCCATGCGAGCCAGAGCATCATAAACCGCTATATCGCCGTGAGGATGATATTTTCCAAGGCAATTATGAGAAACCATTCCATTGGCAATAAATTCGTGATCGCCCTCTACTTCAAAATCATAGGTCTTCTCAGGAACGGATCTTTGAATTGAAGAAATCTTTAAAAAATAAACTTTATTTCTAATAATATGTTCCAAGAATCCAAACAAGGGAGAGCCAATTCTTTCTAATTTGTTTTTTATTCCCCAATCAATAACCTGAGCTTTCCTCAGTGGTTTTTCCAAAAGATCAGACGAGTATCTTATTTTACATCCTTCGTTGGGATACTTTATTCCCATTCTAAACTTGTTTCCAGTTATGTCTTGATACCAACCAGCGCCTAAATGATTATTGCTTAACTCTTGAAATAACATCTCCCCGCCATAAGGAATGATGTCATGCTTACTCCAACTTTTTCCTTTACGAATAGTAATTTTTTTAGAAGCAAGATTGCACACGCGCTGATTTTTAACTCTTGCCGCTAAATTAATTTTTGAAGCTAATTTTACTGCGTTCTCGCTACGAATTTCTAAATAATAAAATTCATGCTTCTTTTTAACGATTCTTCCCAGAACAAAATGGTCTTTTTTAAGATTTTTATCTGTATATTTAGAACTAAATATCCCTTGATGCTGAAGAAGAATTTGTAATTGGTTTATTAGTTTTCTTGAAATAGAACCATAATGAATAACATTACTTCTTAAAGAGATAGAACCATCTCCTTCAATAAGTCCTGAAATAAAAGAAAATATTACACTTTTTGGAGAATTAAAAATTTGCCAAGGTATTTCTTTAGTTAATGCCCATTTTTTCTTCAAGTTAAAATTAGAAACAAAAAATTCATTAATTACTTTTCTGTTAATTCTTATAGTATATTGTTCATTATTTAAAATTTTTCCTTGCCTGCTCAAAAAAGAATATTTTTTTGTCTCAATAGTAGGAATATAACCAAACTCCTGTTTAAAAATAGAAACTACTTTTACCGCAATATCTTTATTAATACCAGCGGTAAAACCAATCCTTGGATACTTTTTTTTGCAGTAATCTTCAGTTACCCAGCCATCCGAAGTAAAAAGTCCCAATAAATAGGCTATACTTTCATTTAAATAACAGGGTTGATTTTCTTCAATTTGATTTACTCCGTTAGAAATTTGTTTTCTCTGCGGTTTCTTTCCGTCCTCGGAACTTTTAATAAGATTCAGTTTTATTAAGTCATTAATTTCTGGATAATCAGCTTTTACAATTAAATAATCATTTTTAGTTAAATCTTTAGCATCTTTCCACTCAAATTTCCAATCTGGAGTTAGAACCTTAAATTTTTGAGAAAGAGTAGCAATATTTGAAATTCCATTTTCCAAAGTAATTTTCAGCAACGGTTTTTCTGGCATTTCATAAAGCTGGATAACATTTCTTAATCCACTTTGAGTATAAACTTTTTCGTTGATTTTAACTTTTTGAATAGGGATTAACCCTTTTTCAGTTAATATTAAAGTATTTTTTACAAAGCATTCTCCGGTCACGGCAGCTGATTTTCTAAATTTTGCCGTGTGAACAAGTCCCATCCCGTGCATAGAATACAAAATCCGGCGTTGAACCGGTTTTAAGCCATCGCGAACATCGGGAAGGGCCCGGGAAATAATAACTGACATCGCATAATCAATATACGAAGATTTCATTTCCTCGGTTATCTCTCGGGGTTTAATATGCCCTATTTTTATATTCAATTCTTCTGGGCTATTAGGCATTTTTATTATTTACTATTAATGTCTTCTTCTATTCCTTCCGATTTCATCTGTTCTTCTCCTATTTTTTTCAGTTCTTCCTCCAGGGGACCCATTTCGGGGAGTTTTTCTAATTCTGTATCCAAAGAAGGTAAATTTAATTCCTGAATAAATTTCTCTTTTGAAAATTCTTTTATTTCCCGATAAGAATTCCAAATCCAGAAAGCAGCTAACCCTAATCCAACAATAATTACTATTATCCAAAGTATTATCTTTCTATTAGATTCAGACTGTTGCTGAAGTTTTTTTAAAATATTCACGGCTAAATATTTATTTAAAGACTGCAAGATTTGAATAGAAGACCCCGCAGTTTAGGGTTCTAAAACAATTATTTTTGCTTCTTCCTTGGAAATATCCTTCTTTTTAATGGATAATTTAGCTAACGGCGGAAGTGATTTTATCCCTAAAAGCTTCAGGAATTCATTTAAACCGCCTAATTTTATTTTTAGCTTCGGGATTTTATAATACATCGGAATAATAATTTTTGGCTCTATTTGAGACACTACTTTCAATGCTTCTTTGGCATTAGCGGTTTCTCCCCCTAAACCCGTCTGACGAGTCGGACCATAGGGCCCACCTATTGGAACCATTAAGATATCAACTTCTCCAATTTTTTCTACTTGGTCCGGGGATAATTCCTCTCCGCCCAACCTACCCAAATGACAAATTTTTATTCCCTCGCTTTCAAGGGTATAAATAACGGTTTTTTTTCCCTCTATTTTTCCTGTCCCGCTTCCGGCGGGAGAATCCCGCTGGGAGCGGGAAGTTTTTGCTGAAAGCCCTTGGATATAAACTCCTTTTATATCATACTCGCCGGGGCCAGTAATTAAAAAATAATTTCCGGCGGCAGACGATAATTTTTTCTTTTCAATTTCAAAACCGCTGCTTGACAAAAAAATATCTGCTTCCAATTTTGGAGAACGAAAACCGTCTTCCCTGCCTAAGGGATCTATTAATATATTAACCAAACCATTTTTATTTCTTTGGGTATTTATCCGAAAACAAGTTTGTCCGTACCAATTAATATTCATAATTTAAAAAAACAAAAAAAATTATATTCTTTATTTATTTTATCATAAAGCAAATTTAGTTTCAATATCCCTTTAGGGCATCTGTTGATTTTTTAAAAGGTTTATGATATATATAAAGTATTATAATTATGATAGAAAAAATCACAGAAAAAGAAAGTCAATTTAATATACCAAAAATAGGCGAAATTATCCAAGGTAAAATTATAGACAAGGGGAAAGCCTCTGTTTATTTAGATTTGGGGGCGTTAGGAACAGGAATAATTTATGGCAAAGAGTTCTATGAAGCAAAGGACAAATTAAAAGAATTAAAAAGCGGCGATACTGCTTTCGCCAAAATAATTGACCTTGAAAATGAAGATGGCTATATTGAACTTTCTTTAAATGAGGCGAGAAAGGAGCTTGCCTGGCATGATCTCTCCCAAAAAAAAGAGGATGACAAAAGCTTTAAGGTAAAAGTTTCTGGAGCAAATAAGGGAGGGCTTCTGGCAGAAGTTTCAGGAATACCCGCTTTTATCCCGGTATCCCAACTATCAGCTGACCATTACCCAAAAATAGATGGAGGAGATACTCAAAAAATCCTTAAAGAACTTCAAAAATTCATCGGGAAAGAGATAGAAGTACGGGTACTTAATTTTAACCCCCGAGAGGAAAAACTTATTTTATCTGAGAAAGCGAAAGAAATAAAAAAGATAGAAGAAGCTTTAAAAAATTATAAAATCGGGGACATAGTAGAAGTAGAAGTCACCGGTATTGCCGACTTCGGCGTTTTTGTAAAACTTATTGACAACAAAAAAGAAAATCCAGAAAAAGAGAATAAGATTACTGAAGCGCTGGAAGGACTTATTCATATCTCTGAATTAAGCTGGCAATTAATTAAATCTCCTTCTGAGATAGTTAAAATCGGACAAAAACTTAAAGCAAAAATTATCAATATTTCAGACAATAAAGTTTCTCTTTCTTTAAAAGCGCTGGAGAAAGACCCTTGGGAAAATATTGAGGAAAAATATAAAAAAGGAGACACCATTAAGGGAAAAGTAATAAAATTCAACCCCTTCGGAGTTTTTATACAAGTCTCGCCTGCCAGCAGTAGACATAGCGTTTCTGGGCATAATAATGCAGGTGGTCCTCAAATTCAAGGATTGTGCCATATTTCCGAATTCGGTTCCTATAAAAAAATGGAGGAGATATTAAAAATCGGAGAAAAATATAAGTTTCAGGTTTCCTTGATTGAGCCGGAAAAACATAGAATGAGTTTAAAATTCGCGGAAAAATAATAGTGGAAAAATAAAACTCAGCCCCGCGCATAAATTATGCGCGGGGTTGTTTTTTATTGTCAGTTCTGCCTTTCCTCCCGCTAAAAGTGGGACGAAAGCTTGACAAATCTTTTAAGTAGGTGTATAATTATAGATTAAAATAGCGTTAGAAACCAAGAGAACATTTAAAATTTAAGAAAGGAAACAAACGATGGACGGAATTAAGGGAATAAGAGACAAGATAGCCAAAAAAATAAATCCGAGAGAAACCTGCCCGGGATGCGGAAATCGAATGAGGTATCCGGAACATCCGTTATGTCCGCGCTGCAACGAGCAATACAGTAGAGAAACGGCGACTGCCCTTGCGGAAGGAAATCCAATATTAAGCCGGGTTCTTTGGGCAAAAGAAAGGGGAGAAGAAACTCTTCAACGTCTTAAAGAAAAGCTCGCAGAGGAAGAAGAAAAAGAAAAAAGGGAAAAACAACCCGTCTGGAACGAAAGTCACCAACAAATTCAAGCCGAACTTTGGCAGCAAGGAAAGCGTGTTGATACTCGGACCTACAACAGAGCTGTCGGGATGCGGTTTGAAAAGCTCTGGAATGTAAAAGAAAAAAACCGGCAGCTCTCTCGGCAGGTCTACGGACTCCGGAAAGCTATTGGGTCACTGGGAAAATTCCTTGCTAATATTAACACCGAAGACAACGAGCAAATACCTGAAGACGAACAAACACCTGGAGACGAACAAACATTTGAAGAAAGTAGCGGAATTCCCAAAACCGAAACAGTATCTGTTGAAAGTTAAAAACTCAATCCTCTTGTCTAACGCTAAAAACCCCTTATTCAAAAATAAAGAATAAGGGGTTTTTTAATTGAACTTCCCTAAATTTTATGTTAAAATAAACTTAGTAAAAAAATTTCGGCTTATTTCACAATATAGGTTTTCTTTCGGAAAACCTTGCCGAAATTTCTCTACTGGCTAAAATTACAATGCCGAAAAATAATAAACCAATAAAAAACTTGACCAAAAATATTGTATTCGTTTTATTAATTTTTCTGATAATTTCAGCCGTTTTTTCTTTATTTTCTCAACCGTTTAAAAAAGAAAAAGAGATATCTTTAACCCAGCTGATTGAGGAAATTAATCAGGAAAAAGTTAAGGAAATTACCGTTTCCGGTCCGGAACTTTCAATTCTCTACCAAGATGAGGCAAAAGCAAAATCAAGAAAAGAACCGGAAACCGACCTTCATAAAATTTTGACGAGCTGGGGGGCAAATGAGGAAAAATTAAACAAAGTAGATATAAAAAACGAACCAGAAAAACAAGGAGTTTCTTCTTGGCTAATGCCTCTTTTAATTTTTGGGCTGCTTCCCTTGCTGGTTTTCGGCGTATTTTTCTGGATGATTTTCCGTCAAGCAAAAGCCGGAGCCACTCAAGCTTTCAGCTTCACCAAAGCCCGGGCCCGGCTATTTGGCGCCGAGGGGCATCCTAAAGAAAAAATTGCCTTTAAAGATGTTGCCGGTTTAAAAGAAGCAAAGGAAGAATTGAAAGAAATTGTTGATTTTTTAAAAAATCCTAAAAAATATCTCAAAATGGGCGCGATAATACCAAGAGGAGTTCTCTTAATGGGTCCGGCAGGCACAGGGAAAACTTTATTATGCAGAGCGGTAGCGGGAGAAGCTAATGTCCCTTTCTTCCATATTTCCGGTTCTGAGTTTGTAGAAATGTTTGTTGGAGTAGGGTCTGCCAGAGTGCGGGATTTATTCACAACGGCCAAAAAAGCAGCTCCTTCAATAATTTTTATTGACGAACTTGACGCTATTGGCAGACACCGGGGAGCAGGAATTGGCGGAGGGAATGATGAAAGAGAACAAACTTTAAACCAAATTTTAGTGGAAATGGACGGTTTTGAGAGAGAGACAAACGTCATAGTTATGGCGGCTACCAATCGTCCCGATGTTCTTGACCCCGCTCTTCTTCGTCCCGGGAGATTTGACCGAAAAGTAATTCTAGACCTACCCGATATTAATGGACGGGAAGATATATTAAAAATCCACGTCCGAGGAAAACCTCTATCTTTAGATTTTGCCTCCCGAGAAATTGCCGAAAGAACTCCGGGATTTTCCGGAGCCGACATAGCTAATGTAGCTAACGAAGCGGCGCTCTTGGCGGCCAAAAGGAACAAAGATAAAGTTTATCAAACAGAATTCTTAGAGTCAATTGAAAAAGTTTTATTAGGTCCAGAAAGAAGAAGCCATATTCTATCTAAAAAAGAAAAAAAAATTGCCGGTTATCATGAAGCAGGACATGCTTTGGTTTCTTCCCTTTTGCCCGGCACCGAGCCAATAAGAAAAATTTCTATTATTGCCAGAGGAATGGCTGCCGGATATACCTTGAGAATGCCTACGGAAGAGAAAAAAATGAGAACCAAGAAAGAATTTTTATCCGAAATAGCAACTTTGCTTGGCGGATATTGCGCTGAAAAAGTAAAGTTTGGAGAAATCACAACCGGCGCTTCAAATGACCTGGAAAAAGCGTCGGAATTAGCCAGAAAATTAGTTAAAGAGTATGGAATGTCTTCTTTGGGACCAGTATCCTTCGGAGAAAAAGAGGAATTAACTTTTTTAGGAAAAGAAATTTCTGAACAGCGAAATTATTCTGAAAAAATAGCTACCAAAATTGATGAAGAAATTGGGAAACTTATAAAAAATGCGGAGATGACAGCCACAAAAATTCTCGTTAAAAAGAAAAAACTGCTTGATAAGATTGCTCGGGTCCTAATAGAAAAAGAGACCATTGAAAGAGAAGAGTTTGAGGGATTGCTTAACCATAGATTGTCTACTGGCCTATCAAAAATAACAAACAAACAAAATCGTCTTTCAAAAAGCTCTCATCAAACAAAAAAAACTCGCCCCGTTTCTTTGAAGGTGAAGGTAAAAAAAGTGAAATAGAAGGTCGTGCGCACGTAGCTCAATGGTGGAGCAAGGTCCTTATAAGGCCGAGGTTGATGGTTCGAATCCATCCGTGCGCACCAAGGGCGGTTAGCTCAGTTGGCTAGAGCGTCGCATTGACATTGCGGAGGTCACAGGTTCAAGTCCTGTACCGCCCACAAATTACAGAATTTAGAATATAGAATGAAGAATAGAGAATTAAAAATAATTTACAGAGATAATGATTTATTAGTAATTGACAAACCAGCGGGAATGGTTGTTTTCCCCGAAGGAACGGTTGCCCCGCCCGGGCGGGGTGAAGAAAAAACTTTAATAGATTTGGTTTTAGAAAAATATCCCGAACTTAAAAATGCCGGGAAAGCGCCAAGATATGGAATAATTCACCGATTGGATAAAGACACTTCTGGGATACTTTTAGTAGCAAAAAACAACAAAAGCTTGATTTTTTCTCAAAAACAGTTTAAAAATAGAGAGATAGAAAAGAAATATATTGCCTTAGCTATTGGTAATATTAAAGATGACCAAGAAGTAATTAAGACATTAATTGGGAGAGCGCCAAAAAATAGGAAAAAACAAAAAGCTTATTTATTCAATGAGCCTGGCGCTAAAGGAAAAAGAGAAGCAATCACTAAGTATGAAGTAATAAAAAAATTCAAAAACTACATCTTACTTGAACTTTATCCTAAAACAGGAAGAAAACATCAACTCAGGTGCCATCTTGCCTATCTCGGTTGCCCTATTGCCGGAGATAAAATATACGGCTTCAAAAACCAATCCTGCCCTAAGGGATTAAAACGTCAATTTTTACACGCAAGCTATATCAAAATTAAGTTAGTCGACGGAGAAGTAAGGGAGTTTGAATCGGAACTGCCAGAGGACTTAAAAAAAGCGCTTAATGATCTAAAATCCCAATGACCAAACCCGAATGTCCAATCAAGCTCTAAGCCCTAATATCAAAAACACGATTACATAATTGGGATTTAGGAAATTAGGATTTGATTGATCGTTGGTCATTAGAATTTGGGATTTTATTTTAAAACTATGGTTACTAAAAGCGAAATTTTTAACAAAACACAATTAAAAAAAGAAATGCCAGATATTCGTTCGGGAGATACTGTTCGAGTTTCTCAAAAAATAAAAGAAAAAGGGAAAGAAAAAATTCAGGCATTTGAAGGACTAGTTATCGCCAGGAAACACGGAAAAGGAATTTCTGCCACCATAACAGTAAGAAAAATTATTTCTGGAATTGGAGTAGAAAAAATTTTTCCGATTCATTCACCCATAATTGAAAAATTAGAAATTTTAAAAAGATCAAAAGTAAAAAGAGCAAAACTTTATTATTTGAGAGAAGCAAAAGGCAAAAAGGCGCGTTTAAAAAGAAAAGAACTAAAGAATGTGGGATTCAAGCCAGAACCAGAAGAAAAGACAGCTGAAAAAAAACCAACGGAGGAAAAATAATGCGGACGTGGCGGAATTGGTATACGCACAGGATTGAGGATCCTGGGAGATTTTTCTCCGTGTGGGTTCAAGTCCCACCGTCCGCACAGAAAGGTTCAGGGCTCGCCCTGTCATTCGACAGGGCGAGGGGTCGTCGGATGTTCCGCCCTGGGCACACGGGCAATTAGCTCAGCGGAAGAGCGCGTCGTTTACATCGACGAAGTCGCGGGTTCAAATCCTGCATTGCCCACTCGCCGGGGTAGCTCAGTGGTAGCAGCGTCTCTCTGAAAAAGAGAAGGTGGAGGGTTCGATTCCCTCTCCCGGCACAAAGGATTGTTTTTATTTTAGATGGTAGGCGGGTGTCGTATAGTGGCTATTATATCTGCTTTCCAAGCAGAGGATGTGGGTTCGACTCCCATCACCCGCTCCAAAATATATTAAAACTATGGCAGAAAAAATAAAAAAATTTATTTTCCCTGGAACGACTTTATTAACTTCTTTATACTTCTCAACCATATTCACTGTCGGTCTTACCGCCGGTTATTTAGGGACAAATCTATTTTATAAAAAGTTTATCAAGACCGGCAAAGTAAAATTAATAATTTTGCCTTTTGGCAAATGGAAAATCCATATCCATCATTGGCTATCAGGAAGCTTAATACTTTTAATCATTATTATCGCCAATATCTCTTTCTCCATTTTTTATCTTGGGGCTTTAGGAGGCATAATTTTTCACGACCTTTATTCTGATAAAAAATGGTATAAGATTGTCTATAAAGACATTTCTTGAAGTTGTTGAAGTCTGACTTCAACACGGTTCAACAAAATTCAGTTCTCTCAAACTAAAATCCGTCCCGCTTAAAGCAGGACGGATTTTAGTTTTATCTCTTTAATTTATATTATCTAGCATATTCCACAACCCTATTTTCCCGAATCAATGTTATTTTTATCTCCCCGGGATATTTTAAATCTTCCTGAATTTTTTTAGCAATCTCCCGGGCTAATCTCTTGGCAGCTAAATCATCTACTTCTTCGGGAGTGACGAAGACCCTAATCTCTCTGCCCGCCTGGATGGCATAAGCTTTATTCACGCCTGGGAAAGAAAGAGCTATTCCTTCAAGTTCCTCCAATCTTTTAAGATAATTTTCAAGGGTATCTCTTCTTGCCCCGGGCCTAGCGCCGGAAATTTGGTCAGCTACTTTAACTATAATCGCCTCAATACTCTCGGCAGCATATTCTTCATGATGGGATTTCATCGCGTTAATAACGTCTTCCTTTACTCCAAATTTTTCTAAAATCTTAATTCCAATATCAACATGAGATCCTTGAATTTGGTGGTCAACCGCCTTGCCAATATCATGCAGTAATCCTGCCTCTTGGGCCACTCTTACATCAGCGCCCAATTCTGAAGCTAAAGCAGCGGCTAAGTGAGAAACCTCCATTGAATGAAGCAAAACATTTTGGCCATAACTAGTTCTAAAACGCAATCTCCCTAAAAGTTGAACAATCCTCGGGTCAAGATTAATTATTCCTGTGTCATAAATTGCTTTTTCCCCTGCCTCCTTAACCTGAGAGATTATTTCTGCTTCTGCTTTTTTGACCATTTCTTCAACCCTGGCCGGTTGGATTCTACCGTCCTGAATTAATTTTTCCAAGGCAGTTTTAGCAATTTGCCTTCGCACTGGGTCAAACCCGGAGATAACAACTGTTTCCGGCGTTTCATCTACTATTATTTCCACCCCGGTCAACTTCTCTAAAGTTTTGATATTTCTTCCTTCCTTGCCAATAATTCTCCCCTTGATATCGTCTGAAGGAAGTCCGACCGTAGTAGTAGTTATTTCTTGGGCTTGAGAAAGAGCGCATTTTTGGATAGCCAAAGACAATATCTCTTTTGCTTTTT
>CAYQNN010000001.1:10690-36668 GCA_964418955.1 uncultured Candidatus Saccharibacteria bacterium
GCTTGAGAAAGAGCGCATTTTTGGATAGCCAAAGACAATATCTCTTTTGCTTTTTTTTCATATTTCTCCCGGCCTTCGGCCTCCAGTTTTTCCATCTTTACCAAAATATCTTTATTATACTCTCTCTCCAAATTCTCCAATAATTCTTTTCTTGCTTTCTCGCGCGGCAAATCAGCAATTTTCTCTAATTTTTTCAAAGCTGCTTGTCTTAAGTCTTCCAAATCTGTTTTTATTTCTTTAAGTTTTTCCACTTTCTGGCGGAATTCATTTTCTTTTTTCTCTAAATTAGAAAGCCGTCCTCCAAGAATATTTTCTCTTTTTAATAAACTTTTTTCTGCGCTAAAAATTTCCCGGCGCTGACCTCCTATCTCTTTTTTTGCTTTTTCGAGGGCCTGACCCGCTTTTTCCTTAGCTCTTGACGTTATTTCTTCCGCACTTTTCTTTACTTGAGAAATTCTCTTTTGAAGCGTTGTTTCTATTGTATCGGACTGCTTTCTGGCAATTGATTGACGGGCAAAATAACCCAAAACCGAACCTATTGTCAAGGTAAACAGACCTATTGCGAGTAGGATAAATAAATTCATAATTTTTATTAAGAACTTGGTTATTCATAAATCTATTGCTTAATTCAAACCAAAATTCAAAGTTAAATATTTGATACAACGTCCTTAAAATAAATTTTAGCAGATATTTTGAGAAAAGTAAACCCCTCACTTTTTTCTACGAAAAAGGTGAGGGGTAAACCTCTAAATTCTTTCTATTTTTCCGAATTTCTTATTTTACTTACCCTTTGGCTTTAATGACTTCGTCTATAACTCCGTATACCTTCGCCTCTTCAGCTGATAGATAAAAATCCCTATCAGTGTCTTTCTCTATTTTTGATAAGGGCTGTTTGGCATGTTTAGCCAAAATTTTATTTAATTTATTTTTAATTTTGATAATCTGTTTTGCCGTTATTTCAATTTCTGTCGCCACCCCGCTTGCTCCTCCGGCTACCTGGTGAAGTAAAATCTCCGCGTTAGGCAAAGCAAAACGTTTTCTTTTCTCGCCGGCTGCAAGCAGAACGGCTCCCATCGAACCGGCCAAACCAAAACAAATCGTAGCAATCGGACATCTAACATACTGCATCGTGTCATAAATCGCCAAACCGGCAGTTACCGAACCGCCAGGAGTATTGATATAAAGTTGAATATCCTTTTTAGGGTCCTGGCTAGCTAAAAATAACATCTGGGCGATAACTAAATTAGCCAAAGTGTCATTAATAGGCCCTGCCAAAAAAATAATTCTTTCTTTAAGCAAGCGGGAATAAATATCATAAGCTCTTTCCCCATATTTTGTTTTTTCTAAAACGTTTGGAACTAAGTTCATATTAGTCTATTTTGAGAGCATTTTGCCCGAAAATATTATTATTTAATAAGATTCTCAAGAAATTGGAAAATCTTTTCGTTTTTTATTGCTTCTTTAGTATAATCTTCTAATCTTTCCGGGTCAAGCCCACTTTTTCGAGCTTCTTCGGGACTGGCATATTGTTTCAACATTTTTTCAATTTCTTTTGAAACTTCATCTCCCGAAACTTCAATTTTTTCTCTCTTTCCAATTTCTTTTAAAATCAACAATTTCTTTATGTTTTTTTCAGCTCGAGGCAAGAAAGAAGCTAATATTTCCTTCTCGCTTTTTTTTAATTTTCCCAAATAATCGGCAAAGGAAACTTTTAAATGCTCCGAAACATTTTTTTTAAGGTTTTCTAACATCTGTTTCTGCTCTCGTTCAACCAAGACGTCTGGTAAATCACTTTCCGTCTTTTCGCTAATCTTCTCTAAAATCTCTTCTCTTAATCTTCGGGATTCTGCCTGTTCTTTTTCAGAAATAAGTCCTTCTTTTATATTTTTTTTAAGGTCTTCTAATTTTTCAAATTTTCCTAAACTTTTCGCGAATTGGTCGTTTACTTGCGGGAATTCTACATTTTGAACTGATTTCACTTTTACCTTAAGAATAATCTTTTTCCCTGCTAAATTTTTTGCTGAGTAGGCTTCTGGAATAGTCATCGCGATATTCTCTTTCTCTTCCCCGGCTCTCATGCCAATTAAATTTTTCTCAAAGCCGGGAAGAAAATGTCCTTCTCCTAAAATAAAAGCGTCTTTCTTAGCATTTTGCTGGCCTAATTCGTCTAATTGCGGCGACTGGTACTCAATCTCCACAAAGTCGCCTTTTTGAGCAGCTTGATTTTTTAAAGTAAATTTTGCCCGAGATTTCTGAAGCCATTTTAAAGCATCTTCAACTTCTTTTTCTTCTCCGCCAGCCGGCGGATTAATTTTCTTTTTCTTCGTTTCCGCTGTAATTTTTTTATAATCCGGCAATTTTATCTCCGGCAAAACTGAAACTTTTGCTAAAAAAATAAAGGGATTCCCTTGAGCCAATTTTTGAATTTCAATTTCTGGCCGAGAAATGGCTTCAACTTTATTTTCTAAAATAGCTTTTTGGTAATTATCTTTAATCGCTGATTTTGCCGCTTCAACCAAAATTTTTTCAGGGCCAACTTCTTTCTCAACAATATCCCGAGGCACTTTCCCTTTCCTAAATCCTTTAATTTCTATATCTTTGCCTAACTCTAAAATAGCTTTTTCAAAAAAGTTTTTAAATTCCTCGGACGGAACCTCAATTTTAAGCTCAATTTGAAAATTGGGAAGTTTGTTAATTTTTACCTCCATATCTCTTTATCGCTTTCTTGATTATCTCTTTGGCTTTATCTGCTCCATCCCATCCTTTTATCTTAACAAGCTTATATTTTTCTTTTTCTAATTTCTTATAGTCTGCGAAGAAAAGCTCTATCTCTTTCTTAAGATGCTCTCCAATATCTTCTATTTTTTGGATCTCATCAAAACGGGGGTCTACTTTTTTTGAAGGGACAGCCACAATTTTATTATCGGTTCCTGCTTCATCTTTCATAAAAAGTACTCCTATCGGGCGAGCTTGAATAACACATCCAGAAAAAGTAGGAAAAGTAGTAAGGAGAACCACGTCTAATGAATCACCGTCTTCAGATATTGTTTGAGGAATAAAACCATATTCAAATGGAAAAAACATAGACGAATAAAGCGTCCTGTCTAATTTAAAATATCCCTCATCTTCCTTGTATTCGTATTTATTTCTTGACCCCTTAGGGATATCCACCACTACGTTAATTTGATCTAGAGAATTTTCTCCTGGCGAGATATCTTTAAATAAATTAGTCATAATAATTTTTATTATTTTATTTAAATCAGTCGACTTTGTTAGTTTTTGATTTTTTATTTTCTTTTTTTGGTTTTTTTTCTTTTTTCGATTCGTTTTTTTTCTTTTCAGCGCCTTCTTTCGTTTTTTTCTTAACATCCTTCTCTTTTTTTGGTTCCCCTTCTTTTCCGGAAACCTTTTTCGCTTTCTTTTTGCTTGCCTGATTGTCCGAAGGACTTTCGGCGGGTTCCTCTTTTTCCGGCATCCTAATATCTATTTTCCAGCCAGTTAGTTTAGCCGCTAATCTAACATTTTGACCCTCCTTGCCGATAGCTAAAGACAATTGGTCTTCAGGAACAAGGCAAAGAGCTTTATTTTTTTGCATTATCTTTACTTCCAAAATTTTTGCTGGAGAAAGAGCGTTAGAAATAAACCTTTCGGGGTCGTCAGAATACTCAATAATATCAACTTTTTCCCCTCCTAATTCATTAATTACAGCCATCACCCTGGTTCCTCTTTGGCCAACCGTACTCCCAATAGGGTCCACTCCCTCTTCTTTTGATTCCACTGCAATTTTTGAACGAGACCCCGGCTCTCTGGCAATAGAACGGATAACTACCTGTCCTTGAGAAATTTCCGGGACTTCTAATTCAAAAAGTTTTGAAATTAGTTTTGGATAAACCCGAGACAAAATAATAGCCGGCCCTCTTGGCGTTTCCTGGACCTCTAAAAGATAAAACTTAAATCTTTGGCCAGATTTATAAAACTCTCCATAAACCTGCTCTTCTTTCGGCAGAATTCCAAGTGTTTTGCCGATATCAACAAGAACGTTCCTGCCTTCAATCCGTTGGACGACCCCAGAAACTATTTCTCCTTCTTTTGCTTTATATTCGCTTAAAATGGTTTCTCTCTCCGCTTCCCTAATTTTTTGCAAGATTACCTGTTTTGCCGTCTGGGCAGCAATTCGGCCATATTCCTTCTCGCTTTTTAAGGATATCTCCAATTCGTCTCCAGCTTTAATCCCTTTCTTTATTTTCTTCGCTTCTTCTATTAAAATATGCCTTTCCGGATTAAAACGAACTTTCTCTTCTCCGCCGGCTTCGGGTTTCTGCTTTTCTACCACGCTTTTTTTTCTCTCTCTTAACTTCTCTATCTCTTCCTCGGAATAAATCATGTCCTCGGAAACAACCATCCTTATCTGCCAAAACTTCGCCTGACCGGTTTTCGGGTCAAGCTTTGCTTTGACTATTTGGCCTTTTTTGCCATAGTCCTTTTTATAAGCGGCGGCAATTGCCGTTTCAATACTCTCAATCACCTTTTCTGAAGAAATTCCTTTTTCCTCGGCAATTTGGGCAATTGCTGATATAAAATTTTTTAAATCCATATTTTTCTAAAAAAATTGTCCGCTTCAACGGACAAAATCTTACTTGCTTGTAATACTTTAATCTATCAAACTGAAACTTTATGTCAACCCCGTAGAAGAAATCCGAATACTTCGTAATTTTAGCCGCTTCGCTGCTTTTCAAATTTTCTCTACAGGGTTAACCCTTTAACTCTTTTTCTACCACCTTAACCAATTCTCTGGGAGTATAATCCGTTTTAATTAAACACTTTTCTGCTTCCAAATGAAGCTCTCTGTTCTGCACTTCTTTATTGGCATAATTAGTTAGAACAAAGACAGGTATGTCTTTTGTCTTCTCGTGTTTCCTAATTTCTCTTAATACTTCTGTCCCATTAATATCCGGGAGCATAAGGTCAAGCAAAACTAAATCTGGTTTTTCTGTCTCTCCTTTGTCTATTTCTTCAACTCGCCTGATTGCCTCTTCTCCCAAAAGCATCGCCTCTACTTTAAAACCGGCTTCATTCAGGGCTATCTTGTAAACCTCAATCGTCGGCAAATCATCCTCAACAAACAAAATTGTTTTCTCCTCCTTCATAATATTTTTTTATCTATACTTTATTATACTATAATTATAGCAAATTCTTAATAATTTTTAAATCTCACTGTCCCGCCGGCAATTCAATATAAAAAGTACTTCCTTTCCCTTTCCCTTCAGATTCAACCCAGATTTACCGTTACGACCTTAATACTTTCTGGGCATTTATTTAATCTGTTTAATTTCTTTTTTGAAAAAATTTTTGATTTCCTTCCAAGAAACAGCAATTATCATTTTTGGCATAGGATTGTTTTCAGCATCATCAAAATAAGACAAGCTTTTTAATATATGCATTATATTATAATCAACACTTTTGTATTTTTTCTTAAACAAATCTAAAAGTTTTTTAAGAGATATCGTTTTTTGGCCTAAAACAAATAAATCAATAAAATCTTTTTTTGTCCCCCGGGAAGAAATAGCGCTAATTTTCATGCAACCTATATCCCGGCTATCAGCTATTTTAATTCCTTCAATTTTTGCCAACCTAAAAAGAAGAGGGTATTCATATCTTAAAAAACTTATTTTAGTGCCCTTAAATCTGCAAATTAAACTATCGCCCGTTTCTTTTTCGACAGAAAATTTCCCTAAATTTTTTATTTTTTGAATTAAGAATTTAGTATTAATTTCTTGAGAAGTAAAAAAATCCAAATCCACTGAAAGGCGATGCTCCAATTGTAAAGCCAGCCCTGTTCCTCCGGCAAGATAAAAATTATCAAGCAAACCGGCTTTTTTCAATATTTCCAAATTACTCTTCGTTTTTTTTGAAATGATTTTTTGAGACATAAAATTCTATTTCTCTTAAGATTAAAAATAAATTGCCAGAAGTTGGCGCTTTTTTGAGAAAGATTTTTAGATTTGCAAATTACGTTCTTTATTTCGCTCATATTAAAATTCTTTTTCATCCATTTCACTGCTTCTTCGTCACCATATTCTAAAATCCTCTCAATAATAAATAAACTATAGTTTTCTTTACTTAGCTTAGAGAAATTTACATCCCAAAAATACTTTTTTAAAAACATAGGAAGTAACTTCATATTTTAATTTTAACAAATTTCCACTCAAAATAAAAGGGACATTAAGAACAATAAATGACCGTTTTATACAAAATAAAAGACAGAAGCCGAGCATCTGTCAAATCTAGGCTGAATTTCTTAATTTTCTGTTTATTTTATCCTGCCGGCAATTCAATATAAAAAGTGCTTCCTTTTCCTTTCCCTTCGGATTCAACCCAGACCTTGCCGTTATGAGCATTAATAATATGAGCTGTAATATATAAGCCAATCCCTTTGCCTGTTACGTGAACCTTTTTCGCTTTTTTTCCTCTCTCAAAAACTCGGTCAAAAATATTTTTATCTTCTCCTTTAGGAATACCTATCCCCGTATCCTTAACTGAAATTAAAATTTTAGAATCCTTGGCTTCTACTTTTATTATCACTCCTCCTTCCAAAGTATATTTCACCGCATTGTCAATAATATTAGTTAAAGCCACTTTGAGTTTTTCCGGGTCGGCCTTGATTGTCGGTAATTTTAACGGTTTTTGAAGTTCAAGATAAAGATTTTTCGCTTTAACCTCAAACTGAAGTTCTTCTATTATCTCTTTTAAAATTGGCTCTACTTTAATATTTGGTTGAAAGGAAACAACTTTCTTGCCTAACTGGAACTGCGAAATATCCAATAATTCATTAACCACTTTGTTCAATCTTTTAGTTGATATCTGAAATTTTAAAAGAACATCCTTGATATTAGGATAAACCTTTCCATAGCTGCCGCCGAATATTAAATCTAAATATCCTATCATCGCTGTTAAAGGCGTCCTCAAATGATGCTGAGTTGCCATCATAAATTGAGTTTTCGCCTCGTCTAATTTTTCCAATTCTTTATGAGCTTTTTTTTCAACTTCATAGGCATCCCTAACCTTTTTTGTTAAAATCTCCATTTTTTCGCGTTGCTCAACTTCCTTCAGAACACTACGAATCAATAAAATGCCAGAGATGATTACTGCAAAAAATAAACTAAAATTTATAATTAACTCTTGTGAAGTTCCTGATAGGAAAAGTTTCACGAACAAGAAGCCCCATATCGTAAAAGTAAATAATTCTGTTGCAATAACGCGAACGTCAAAAAGATGATATTTGATAATAGCAAAGGCAACAAGAAATATATATAAGGTAATTGCCCAATTTCCAATTGGAGGAATAGGAATATCATACCACAAAAAATAGTTTGTAATTCCTCCCAAATAACCATAGCTGGTCCCCAAAAGAATATAGCTTAATTGAGATTTTTTAACTCCAGATGAACGCTTATAATCCCTAAATAATAAAATGATAGAATAAACTGCTCCAAAAAACCAAAGAAAAAGAAAAGGTAAGTATAAAGGTCCTGCAGAAGGCCAGAATTTAAAATTCAATATTGGTTTAACATTGGCAACAAACCAAGGAGTAAAATCAGAAAGAAAAAAGAAAAAAGAAACCAAATAACCAACGAATAAAACAATCTTTACTATGTTTTTTTTAGTCTCTTGGGTAAAAGAAAAAACAAAATGTAGATAGCTTATCGGAATAAAAATAGCGCCAGCCATTAAAAGTCGGCTCCAAAGTAAAGCATTTTTTTCGCTAGTAGAAATTTGCCAGAAAAAATAGAAATAACTCCAAAATGCCGTAAAAAAACAAAATATACCGAAAGTTCTATTGATACTCTTCTTTGGGTTTTTTGTATATACAAAAAACCCTAAAACAGAACTTGAAATGGCATTTAGAAGCCCGGTGAGAGCGTAAAACATACTACTTAATTTTACAATAAAATAAAAAATTAAAAAAGCCTTTGAGTATTTAATTCATTCCCAAAGGCTTTATGTTTTTTGACAAACTGCGATTGTATAAATTTTTAAAGGTTCAATAAATAGCTCAATTTTTCTCTCTCCAAATCCACCACCCCTAAGAATTTCTTTAAGCTGCGTTGAAGTGCGATAAACTAATGGCCATTTTACTCCTTTTGTAACAAATGGCGCCTCAAGGTTTGGAATTATATTTGAAACTATAAACCAACCACCGGAGGAAAGATGTTGATTAATCAATCTAAACAATTTTATAGCTTCAACGTCGTTGAAATAATCAAGAAACCCTACCATTTCCACAATATCTGGAGAATAGTTTTTTAGAAAATTTGGAAGCTCCTCAGACCTGTTACATGCCCACTGGAAATTATTCAGCTTTCCATTAGTTATTATTTTCCTTGCCAAGTTCTGACTAAATTTTATAGCACCTCGGCTTCTGTCAAGTAAAGTGGCTCTTACGGAAATTTCTCTATCTAATGCCGCTACCGTCTCAATAAGAGATCTCCCACTTCCGCTCCCTAAGCTTAAAACCTGAACGGGGTTAGTCTTTTTGGAGCACTCAATAATTAAGTTCTTTAATATTTGCTCAGTGAGTTTCAATCTATTTCTTACTGCGCGAGCATTATCCAAGAGAGTTTCCCAAAATATATCTCTTCGCGAAACTTCTCTTTTTCTCCGTCTTTCCGGAAAAGTATACATTATCTCTAATGCTTTATAGGTTCTTTTCCACCGAGAAGCATTTCTTGCATCACTGCTCCACTTAATAAATAATCTGTGAGACATAGCAGAAGGCAAGATTCTCAAAAAAAAGATTAACGGTATTCTTATAATTTGCACAAAAAAGCTATTTTTTTCAAAATCAATTTTGTTCATCGAAACATCCATTCTTGTTCTCCTTTCTTTCCAGAGTTTTTATTTCCGAAATTATTTAATTTTTAAAACTGAGAAACCTTTCGGCAATCTTGGGGTAAACTGTTCTCAGCAACTATCCTTATCTTACACCTTTAACAAATTTTGTCAAGTTTTCCCCTGCCCCGCGCGAAGCGCGGGGCGAGATTCCGCACGAAGATAAAATAAAAACAGCTATCAAAACGATAACTGCTTGTTTAACGTCGGGCGTTAAACACCCGAGATAAAAAGAAGGGCTGAGAAATCCAGCCCTTTTAATTAATTTAATCTTGTCTCACATACTTAAATTTGGATCCACCGTCTTGAAATATTATGGTATTTTCCTCGATTTTTCCTTCAATCTTTTTTTCCTTCTGGCTCTTATCTATAACGGTAATCTCTACACCGCCATCTTTAATTCTCCATACATTCCCCAGAACACGTAATTCTCGGAAATTACCATGTTTCTTTATTTCCAAACTAATTGACTTAATTATGTTTGACCTATCTCCAGTAAAATAATATTTACTCCAAAGAATACTCCCTGTTTTTATTCTCTTAATCACCTCTGCCTTTCTTTGTTTTCTCAAGCTTACTCGCGGAAGTTCTCGGCGTAGGGTATCAGCTATAATTTGCCCTCCATATCCAATCAGCTTTTGGCCGTCTCGAAATTCTAATTGGTCGCCTCTAACTTCCCATTCACCGGAAGAATTAATTAATCCTGTCCCATCTTTTTTCAAAGTGATTAAGGATGGATTCTTAATCTCTCTCCCATTAGGCCGCTTCGCTACAATTGTATAATCTCCTGCGATGTTAGACATTGTTATTCTGCCCGCGCTTATAGTGTTCTTTTTTGAAATTTCCTGATATGAAGAAGAAATTATTCTTTTTCTTCCTTCATTAGTATATTCGCCAAATTGAGTTAACTCCAAACGGAAATTAGTTCTCCGACTATCTCCAAATTGTCCCGGATCTATAGACCATTGAGCGAATACTTCAAGCGGAGCGCTGTCTTCAGGTATCGATGCCCAATATATGGTCCAACCGGTTTCCTCAGGTTCTAATCTTTCCTTAAAAACACGCACTGATTTTCCTAAGACGCCAGATGGAAATTGCCATTTCTCAAGTATTTTCCAGTCCAAGGGAAACGGAGGTTCACTTGAAAAAAAAGCAGAAGGAAAAGCGACAGGGTAATTTTGAAATCGGTAAAAACCCTTGTTTGTCTTAACCTGTATATTACGGCCTGAGGGCGCGCGAAAGCTCTTATGGGGACCTAAGTTCTTCGTCTCGGCCAGAATCATTATATACTTCTTCCCCGCCTTTCTTTCACCAAGTATAGTTTCTTTGGTGATTACTACATTTTTGAAAACCATTGAGAATCGTGTCATACCGTCTGATAGGGTTTCATCTTCATTCCAGAAGGTAAACCTTTGCCTTATTTCTATATTAATTTCTTTAGCGTTCTTTTTCGCTTTCCTCTCTAATTTTTCAATCTTGTTAGCAATTTTTGCTGCCTCCTGTTCTGTTCTTGCATCACCCATTTCCTCGACTAATTCTTTTATCTTCTCTTCTTCGTTTCTTCTCTTGCAGCCCGTCAATGTCCCACAAAAAACAACAGTCATTCCCAAAACAATCATTATTTTCATTGCGTTCTTCATTTTCTTTTCCTTTCTTTAAAATTATTCAATTTTTAAAACTGAGAAACACTCTCAGCAACTAATTCGTATTATACAAATTTAACCGATTTTGTCAAATTTTGTACTGTCCCTGCCCCGCGCTTCGCGCGGGGCAGGGACAGCCAGAATATAAAGAAAAACAAAAAATAGCTATCAAAAAATAGCTGTTTTTCTAAGAACTCTAAATGCCTAATCTAATCCCAATTCTTGGTTAACTTTTTCGTCAAGGTGAGTGGTAATTAGTTTTTTGATATCCTCTTTTCTGACCCATTTAATTTCAGCTATCTCATGAGGTTCTTTGGGTTTAGCAGCAGGGTTTTCTGAAACTAATTTACAAAAATGATAAACAATAAACACTAAAATTTGAGGATGAACTCGAGAAGATATCTCTCTAATTGATTCTACGTCATAACCTGTTTCATCTAAAATTTCTCTTTCCACGCACTCTTTTCTGCTTTCCTCTAACCGCTGTTTACCGCCAGGAAAAGCCCATTCTAAAATTGAATCTTCCTTACCGGTTTCTTTTTTTACTCGGCGAATCATCAAAACCTCCTTCTTTTTATTTAAAATTATCCCTAAATTAATAAAATCTTTAGCTTCTTTTAGGGTAACCATAATTTAATTTATCATTAATTTTTTAAAATCTTAGAATAGGCCTTAATAAAACGCTCCGTATCTTTTGGAGTTCCGATACTTATTCTTATTGTCCCGTCAATGTTCGGTCCCTTTCTCGGCCTAACTAATATCCCTTCGTTTTGCAAAATCTCAAGCGCTCTTTTTTGATTATCTGGCTTAACTAATAAAAAATTAGCAACGCTTGGCCAAAATTTTATTTTATTTTCTTGAAAAAACTTTTCCAGTTTTGGCTTGGATTTTTCCATAACTTCTTTTATATAGCTTCTCATATATTCTAAATCCTCCAGGGCGGCGCGAATAGCAACTTTGGCAAACATATTTACATCATAAGGTCCTCTGATTTTCAACAATTCTCTAATATTTTTTTCCTGGCTCAAAACATAGCCAGGTCTGGCAGAAACCAAGCCAAATGTTTTAGAAAAAGTTCTGGTAATAAAAAGATTGTCAAAATTTTCAATAAAATCCTTGGCGGTAATATTGGAAAATTCAAAATAAGCTTCGTCGTGCAAAACAGCGACATTTTTTTCTTTTGCCTTTTCCAAAATTTTCAAAATATTTTCTTTGCTTACCGGCGCGCCAATGGGGTTATTGGGATTGGCAATAATAATTAGTCTTACATCTTCAGAAATCAGCCCCAAAACTTCTTCAAGGGGAAAAGATAGGTCTTGGCGATAAGACGGCTTTAACATCTCTGCTCCCTGAATATCAACGGATTGATAATACATTGCGAAACTAGGAGTTGGAACTATTACTTTATCGCCTTTCTCGAGAAAAGCCCGGCAAATTACATCAATCCCCTGGTCAGAACCATTAGTGGTCATAACTTGGGAAGGTTTAACGCCCGCGTATTCAGCAATCTTTGAATCCAAATCTCCGTATTCGGGATAAATTTGAAGCCGACCAGAATCTATAAACTCTTTCAGGGCTTTCTTAACTTTAGGGCTCGGCTCAATAGTCATTTCATTAAAATCCAACAAAAGATAACCGCCTGTAGCTCTTCCTTCCAAAGGCGGTTTATAGGCGCTCATTTTTTTAATATTTTCTCTTATTCTGGCCATAAAAAGCAGTAGAGGTCTTTCCTTTACTTTTTGTTATATTAATCCTTTAGTACTGGGTAGTTCCTTTAAAATTCTTTTATCTTTTGAACAAGCTACTTTCATTGCTTTAGCAAAGGCTTTAAAAACTGATTCTGCCTTATGATGGTCATTTTCTCCATACAAAGCTCTGATATGCAAAGTAGCTTCAAGATGTCTGACAAAACCCCAAAAAAATTCTTTGATTAAATCGGAGTCCAAGTCGCCAATTTTTTCTCTTTTAAATTTGCAGTCAAAATTTAAAAAAGCTCTGCCAGAAATGTCTAGCGCGACCACTGAAAGAGCTTCATCTAATGGAAAAACAAAATAACCTGCCCGGTTAATTCCCTTTTTATCTCCAAGGGCTTTTTCAAACGCTTCGCCCAAACAAATGCCAATATCCTCAACAGTATGGTGCTGGTCAATCTCAATATCTCCCTTGGCTCTAATTTTTAAATCAAACAGTCCGTGCTTGCCAAAATTATCTAAAAGATGGTCTAAAAAAGGGATAGAAGTAGAAATATCGGTTTTCCCCTTCCCGTCAATATTTAATTCTATTTTGATATTAGTTTCTTTGGTTTTTCTTTTAAGAAAGGTTTTTCTCATACCAATATTATATTATAATTTTTGACTTAAAAAGTAAACAAAAAAAACGCTTGCAAAAATTCAAAAAATATGTAAATTTTAATACAGCTCTTTTAAACAAAATAAGCTGAAAGGATAAGGAAAAAACTATGGATAGAAAAATTGAAGCAATTTTGATTGACCTGGATGGCTGTTTAGTTCCGACAAATGGAAATGTATCTTCTGAATATTATAAAGGTTTCGCTCAAATCTCACAAAATGTAAAAAAAGCAAACCGAGGAAGGTTTCCAACTATAGGATTTTGTACCGGCAGAGATAGGAATTACGTTGAAGCAGTTTCTTTCTTCGCCGGCCTTCCTAATTCTTGGTCAGTTATTGAAAGCGGCGTTGCTCTTTTTAATCCTGCGACAAAAGAGCTAATTTTTAATCCGGCTCTTACTGAAAAAATACGAGCAACATTTAAAAAAATTATTAATGAACGGCTACCCAGGTTTCTTGAAAAGAATCCAATGTTATTTCTCTACCCAGGGAATATGATTTGCGCGGCGCTTGAATGCAAATACGGATCAACAATCGCTATTGAAGATGTCTACAAAGCCGTAAAGAAAGAAATGGCAGATTCTCTCAATGGCGGACTCTTGCGTGTTAATTATTCTGACTGTGCAGTAGATATAAGTCCAGTTGGAATTGATAAAGCTTCGGGAATAAAATTTTTATCGCTACTCAGAAAAATAAATCTTAAAAAAACGCTTGGCATCGGCGATTCAAACGGAGATTTCCCTCTTTTCGAACAAGTAGGATATGTCGGCTGCCCGGCAAATGCCAGTAAAGAATGTAAACAACTTATTAGAAAAAGAAAAGGATATGTTTCTCTTCTGAAATACGCTGAGGGAGTGGCTGATGTAATCGGACATTTTGTAAAAAAGGGTTAAAAATTTCTTAACCCTTTTTTTTCTTGATAAAATTAAAAAGAAAATTAATCCCTTTGGCTCTATCTAAAACGTATTTTTTAAAATATTTTTTTTCTTCCCGGCTTTTGACGCTAAAATACCTAACTATGCCCCACCAAAACATAACTAAAACATTGGTTAAAGCGCCACAATAAGCTTTCTCAGAGTCAAATTCCCGTCCATAAATTAGGAACGCTTTTTTCATAATTTTTTCATAAGTTTTAATTTTTATGGGCTTTTTCTGAAAAAGATTCCCCCCTAAAATTATCCCCAAATCATAGTGAAGACCGTTTCTAATATTAAACCCAGCGTATTCAAAATCCAAAAGATAAATTTTTCCATCTTTCCCTAATCTTAAATTTTCAAAAATAAGATCATTGTGAGTAGAAACGGCTCCGCCGAGAGACAATTCCTCTTTCATTATTTTTTCAACTTCTTCTATTTCTTGAATATTCTCGTTTTTTATCAATTTATTTATTGGATATTGATTAGCTTTTCTCTTGTATTTTAGAACCTCATCCCTAAAGACATCGTAGCGATTAACAAATTTTACTCCGCTTGTATGAAAAAGATAAAGGGTGCGAAGCAAAGTATCTTGAACTTTCGGTTTTTCTAAATCTTTACCGTCAATATCTTTGCCTTTGATATACTCCATTACCATCGTTCCGTCAGGCAAACCAAAAATCGTTTTTTCTTTCGGCTTTAATGCATTTTTCCCTCGGAAAATATAAAGATAGTATTTCGGCAAGACAGGGATGAGTTCTTTGCATTTTGCTAAAGCTAAAATATTTTTAGCTTCTATCCCTCTGTTAACAATATCAGCCGCTTCCCAGGCAAGCCGAACAAACCGAGTAGTATTTTTGTACTTTACTTTGTAGTTTCTGTTCGTCTGGCCGCCAATTTTCTCAACTTTTATATCATTGGATTTCCAGTTCTTATCTAAACAACAAATTTGTTCAATGTCTTTTTTAGAAATCATTTTTGTTTAAACTATTTATAATTGCTTTTTTATTATATCTTTATCTTGCCTTCCGGACAAATCTTGGCAGAGATATTTTTGTGTAACTTGTGCAATGTCGGGTTTTAATAAATTAATAAAAAAAGGGCTGGGAAATCCAGCCTTTTTGTTTTGGTTATTTTACCTCTTTTTCAAAATTTTAAAGAAAGTATTCATAATTTGCTCAGTCGCCTGCTTTTTTATTTTTTTTTGTTGAGCGGGAATTTGCCTGCCAGCCCCTCGTTGCTTT
Organism: uncultured Candidatus Saccharibacteria bacterium; assembly: GCA_964418955.1. Classification (GTDB taxonomy): domain Bacteria; phylum Patescibacteriota; class Minisyncoccia; order Minisyncoccales; family GWA2-38-27; genus CAYLWZ01. The sequence goes on from CAYQNN010000001.1 coordinate 25,729, forward strand.
ATCAGACCAAGAAAATCGCTGACGGTAAAAGAATTCTGCTCAATCCGGCCGACCTGAAAAGATTCTTGGAGGGTTCTCTTCAACGGCATTCCTTGAAAAGTATTGCCCTGACAATCAATAGTGGCTAAATAAGGACCGCTATTAGTTGTATTAGCATAAGTATTAGCATAAATTCCATCGCCGGGATTAACATCTCCATGCTGGCCATCGTCAAAAAGAACAATCTTTTGGCTAAGTCCAGACATTTCTTTGAAAAATTCTACCAAAGCTGCAGGGTCTAATCTGTTTTGGTTAAAATCAGAGGTAAATCTATTCAAAGACATAGAAGGCCTCTTAATATCAGCTGTTACTTTGGCTCCTCGCAAAGGCAATAAACGGCCGTTTATCACTTCTGCCAACCTTACTCCAACTAAAACTTTTTGATTCAAGGAATATTTCGGCTGAAAACCAAGAATGTTAGAAAAAACATTTGATTGGCAAAAAGAATGGAAATTAATCTGTTCTCCCTGAGGCGGAAGGCCGTATCCGGTGATAAGCGCCTGCCAATCCCCGCATTGAGGATTATTTATCTCAAAAAGGTTGTAAGTAGCTCCTTCAACAAATTTTCCGAAGCTGCTGATATTGGAACGATTTATCACCGTCTTGCTGGGAGAAAAAAGAATCGTTTCCATCTTGCTCCCCTGCCAATTGGTAAAAAATCCTATTGTTTTCATATCCGGACTAACCGGAATATCATAGGCCAATTTTTTCCCCGTCTTAATAAAATCGCTATAACAGCAAAAAACCGAACCATTATGAGCTGAAACATTCATCTGATGATAAACGCTGCCTAAATTAGACATATCAGCCGGAGAGAAACTGCCTCCTGTTTGGTTGGCAATCTGCTCCAAGGCGCTTCGGCCGGCGTTTCTGCCAAAAGCTATAGTATTAATCTGCCATCCTCTGCTTTGAAACTCACTAACTTCTGACTGGTAAGTGCCAACATTATTCATTCCATCAGACATTAAAACAGCTGTCTTACTTTTCGCTTCGCAAGAAGAAAGATGATTAAGCGCTATCCTCAAGCCAGAGCCAATATTGGTCCCTCCGCTAGCAGAAAGAGAAAGAATGCCTTTTTCTAAAGCCCCTTTCCCCGTTGTGATTAAAATCGGCGGGGTAATGCTTTGAGCGTCGTTAGAAAAAGCTGCCAAGGAAGCTATATCCTTCTGTCCTAAAATTGTGTCAACATAGATACAAGCCGCTTCCTGAGCTTTGCGGAGTTTTTCTCCTTGCATGCTCCCTGACCTATCAACCACCAGCGCCGTGGCCAAATCACCCGTGGGCGTTGTACTGACTGCCGATATCTGATAAGTAAAGACCTTTGTATTGCTTTTCCCGGCCGGTGTGATAACTTTTACATCTACATCTATTTTGCTTTCCGAGGGACGTATCCTTACCCCGGAAAGCAATAAATCCTTAATTGCTTTTTCAACTGCCTTATTTATAGCATCCTGCCATCCATAGACAGCATAGGTAAGAAGATTAATCATCATTTTCTTGTCATTCTCGCCGGTTCCATAATCTGTTGGCGCCTCGGCGACAATTTGAGTATCAGTCCATGATTTCACGTTGGCAAGGGATTTACCAAAATTTACTCGGAAGCTCGGGCTTATGCCCTTAATCCCAAAATCTCTTCCCGTTATAAGCACTTCCTCTTTTATTTCTCCAAAGGAAGGAGAAATAAAATCTATAACCGGTTCTTTGTAAACAAACTGAACCTTGTTGCTGTTGCCGGCCGGACCTTCGGCCTGTACATCAACCGTATCTTTTCCATAGGGAACTTTAACTACAATCTCATTATCGCTCCAATTTAATGTTTCGGCTGTTTTATTTCCAAATACCACATACTGGATGCCTATTAACTTGTTAAAGTTTTTTCCTCTTATAGCAGCCGTTATGCCGGGCGCTCCCGACGACGGTTCTATTTTTCTTATATATGGACCATCTGCTTCAATTTCTTTCTTTCCCTGTTTTTCCCCAGAATCTGCTCTCGCCGGCGCAACTAATATCCCCAACAAAAATATCACTATCTTCAAATCAATCATTACCTTTTTCATTTCTGTTCTCCTTTTTAGAATTATTTAATTGTTAAGGTTCTTCTTTAAAAAATCGCGAGGAATATCCTCGTGTGCTATATTTTACAGATTAAAATATTTTTGTCAAATTTTAGTTCCCCTAAAACCCCTGACAAATCCTGCGCTGTTTTTCAAAAACGGTTTAAATAATTTGTCTTAGGAGATAAGGCGAGTTAAAATAATATAATATACAAATTTTTATAATTATAGGCAAGGAAAGGATGAAAGCTTGTTTTCATTCTGACCAAACAAAGTAGTTATGTAATATGATTACAATTATTCCAACTTCAACGGCTGAACACTTGGCAAAAAAAATTAGGCCGGGAAATCTAAAAATTATTTTTGCCGATAAAAACAAAGACGGTAAAAGATATTTTCCGGACGGAGAAGTTTATATCAAAATCCCAAAAAGCGAAAAATTAAAAAATAAAAAAGTCGTTATTTTGCATTCCGGCGCTCCTAATCCGAATAAAGGGCTAATAGAGTTAGAATTGATTTTGCAAATCCTTAAAGACAATAAAATAAAACCGGAAATATTTTTTACTTATTTCCCTTACGGCATGCAGGATAAAATTTTTAAGAAAGGAGAAACAAGCGCGACGGAAAGTTTAATTAAAAAATTAATAGATTATTATAGGGTCGGAAAAATTTACATTATTGACCCCCATTTTGGCGGAGAAAAATGGCTGTTGAAATATCCTATAATCAATATTTCTGCCGTTCCCTATCTAATTAAAAGTTGCTGGCAGGATTTTGATGAAAATGTTTTGCTTTTATCACCAGACAAAGGAGGAAAAAGAAGAACCGGGTTTTCGGGGATAAGAAAAAAAAGGTTAAACTCTTTTAAGATAGAATTGCTTCCTCAAAAAGCAAGTTTCAAAGGCAAAACAGTGGGAGTGGTTGATGATATACTTGAAACAGGAGGAACCCTTTTAAAATTTTGTGAATTTGCCAAAAAATCCGGGGCTAAAAAAATTGTTGCATTAATAACCCACGGCGTTCTGCCGACCGGCATTTCTAAAATAAAAAAGAAATATTTTAAGCTTTATCTAACTAACACCATACATCAGAAAGAAGCAAATATAGACATTACTGATTTAATTCTAAAAACCCTTCTTTAAACTTGCGGAGGTCGGGTCTCCGCAAATTTTAATCCGTAAAAACCAAATCCATAGAGGCTCGTCCTCTATGGATTCTCCTTTATGGATTCTACGGATTTGGTTTCTGCTGTTTTTAATTAGGAAGAAACAGCGTTTTGAAAGTGTTTAACTTTTGCCTTCTTTTTGTTTAAATCAACTCTGATTGAAATAACATCTATCTGCCATTTAGATTCCAAGGAGATGTTATTTTCTAAAAGCCAGCTCTGAGCAAGTTTTATCAATTTTTTTTGTTTTTGGAAATCAACTTTTTCTTCCGGCAAAAAGCCCCGCTCAAGCGGGGCTTTTTGCCGGTTAAATACTTGCTGAACAGTTTTCACTTCAATAAAATGAATCGTATTATCTCCCTTGCCCCGCAGGGTGCCAAAGATACTCCTGCGAGGTTTAGCTATAATATCAATCTCTCCTTTTTTGACAGCCGTCCAATTCTTAAAATAATTCCTCTCTAAAATCTTAAATCCTTTATTTTCAAGATAATAACAGGCAATTTTTTCGCCAAAATTTCCTATCTTTTTTGGATCCATAGTGGACCTGGGCAGATTCGAACTGCCGTCTCTACAATGCGAATGTAGTATTCTGCCACTGAACTACAGGCCCTAATTAATTTAATTTTATTTTTTCTTCTCCTGTTGCTTCAATAAATTTCAAAGGATCAACACTCGCTCCATTAGCTTTTATGGAAAAATGCAAATGAGGAGCTATTGAATAACCGGTATTCCCAGAAAGCCCTATAATTTCTCCCCGTTTAACAAATTCTCCTTTTACGGCTTTAAATTCGCTTAAATGCAGATAAAGAGAATAAATCCCTAACCCATGGTCAACTATCAAAGTATTGCCATAGTTAATTAATTCCTCGGTAAAGCAAACTTTTCCTTTGTTGATAGCATGAACCGGTGTTCCAATCTCTGCATCAAGGTCCACCCCTAAGTGCTGGAGCGACACATCCCCGTTTTTCCTAATATTTCCAAAAGCTCCGACATTTTTAATATTTTTTAAAGGATAAACAAACGACTGATTAAAATAAGATTCCGGCGTATAAATATCCAGAACATCATATATGCTCGGGTTGTCTTTTGTGGCAATATTCCCGGCAATTTTTGAAGGAGTGTATCCTTTATCTTCCAACTCGGGGCTGACATAAAGCACCGTTATTGGAAAAGCCCTTTTAACAATTTCTACCTCTTTTTGAAATTTACCGTCGGAAAAACTAATTTCCAAATTATACTCACCCGGTTTTTCTTTAGCGTCTATCCCAATAATCGCAAACCAATCGTCGCTACCCGTCAGTTTAAAAAAATCTACTTTTTTCAAGCCAAACTTTCCCTCAACCTTACCCTTCGTTTTTTCTCCCCTAATTCGGACTAAAAGAGTATCTCCTTGCTCTAATTTATCGGCAGAAAGATAAATATTATTATCAACAACTTGTTTTTCTTTTTCTATATTTCCGGCAGGATAATCTTGAGGAGAATCTGCAGTTTTTGCTTGATTATCCGCTTCTCCTTCGGGCATAATCTCTCCTTCTTCGGCAACCGCTTTTTTTGGGGGAATATTTTCTTTATTCAAGATAATTTCTTCCCCGATGCTATCACTTATTGAAGCCAACCAATACTGATAACCCTTATAACCAAAACCAGCAAACACTAAAGATAATATAATTATAAAGAGATAAATCTTTGTTTTCCCCTTCATTTCTTTTAATTATTTTTGTTATTTTAGTTCCTGAATCCTATAAGGTAATTATTCGGGGCACCCGGACTCGAACCGGGAATCACACGCACCCGAGGCGTGCATGTTAACCATTACACTATGCCCCGTTAAGTGACCCAATACTTTTTCTTGGTCATTTTATCTTTTTTCATTTCAATTTCTTCTCTCTCTTTTCTCGCTTTCTGGGATAAGGAGCTAAGCTCCTTTTCTGGCAATTTCCCCAGTTTTTTAATTTCTTTTTCCAAAAAATCTTTTTTATTTTTAGCTGGGTCGGCTAAAACATAACTCAATAAAATATCTAAAACCAAACCAATTTTTGGGCCCGGCTTAATTTTTAAGATATTCATTACATCATTGCCTTTCACCTTGAGCATCTTGACCGAAATCGGGTCTTGAGAAACTTTTTCAATCAGGTATTTAAGATGACGCAGTTTATAGGGTTCTGCCTTTGGCACCCCTGAACCAATTCTATCTGCCATCCTCACTTCTAACAATTCGTCCATATTTTCTAATCCTACATTCCGGACCAATCTTCTAACCGACGCTTCGCCGACTTCATCAACGTTGTAATAAAAAAGGTGATAGCGGACAAGATTTGTAATTTTTTCAATATCTTTTTTAGAAAATCTTAGACGATTTAATATCCGGAAAGTCATTTTGGCTCCAATTATTTCGTGGTTGTAAAAAGTGGAATCAAGCCCTTCTCCCTCTTTAGAACGGGGCTTGCCAACATCATGGAGCAAAGCGGCTATCCTTACATATTTGTTAAAATCTTTTTTTGCGGCGTAATCTAAAGAACGCAGAGAATGCTCATAACAGTCATAAATATGGTGTTTGTTTTGGCTTACCTTATATCCTTCTTCAAGTTCGGGAATAATATATTTCAAAAGGCCTAATTTCCTTAAAAGTTCTATCCCCTCTGCCGCCCGCTCTGCCATAATAATTTTTAAAAGTTCGTCTCTGATTCTTTCTTTAGAAATTGCTTGCAGCCAAGGCGAATTTTTTTTAATCGCTTTGATTGTTTTTTCCTCAATCTTAAAATTTAAAACAGCAGCAAATCTAACTGCCCTGAGCATTCTTAAGGCATCCTCGGAAAAACGGTCTTCAGGGCTTCCTACCGCTCGAATTATTTTATTTTCCAAATCTTTCTGGCCGTTAAAAGGGTCAACAATTTTTAACTCAGAATTTTTTATTTCTGCCGCCATAGCATTAACGGTAAAGTCCCGACGAGCAAGGTCTTCTTCTATCGTTTTCGCCCATTTTATTTTATCAGGGTGTCTTTTATCAGTATATTTTTCATCAATCCGAAAAGGAGTAATTTCAATTTCTTTTAATTTCGGATTTTTTGAGTCAGTCAAAACGGTTACCGTGCCGAATTTATTATCAGTAAAACTTTTTAAAAAAACTTTTCCAATTTCTTCTGGCTTGGCATTTGTAGTTACATCCCAATCCTGAGGTTCAATCTTTCCACCACCTTCGTTTAAGCTTCGGCGGGAAAGTAATAAATCACGAACGCAACCACCAACCAAATAGGCCTCAAAACCGGCTTTTTTTAAGCCGTCTATAACAAATTTTGCTTCCTTCGGTATAATCATGCTTTTATTCTACTTTAAAAATTGATTTTTTTCAATATTATGTTAAAATTTAGACGGTTTCTTACGCCCCCGTGGCTCAACTGGATAGAGCACCTGGCTTCGGACTAGGGGATTGAGGGTTCGAATCCTTCCGGGGGCACTATAATAAAAAGCCCGTCCCGCTTCAGCGGGACGGGCTTTTTTCACGCGCTATTTTAATAAAAATTTTTATCTATTTTCGCATTTACTGCAATATCTTGCTTCCGGATAAACTTTTAATCTCTCTGTTCTAATTCTTTTCCCACATTTTTCACATTTTCCATATTTACCTTTTTTAATTTTTTCTAAAGCCAAATTAACGCCTTGCAGCCGCAATTCTAAATTATATTCAATGGGCAGGAGGGTAGCGTATTCTTCCACCTGGTCAGCAGCATCCTCTAATGCTTGGCTTCCGCTCCCGCCGTTAGGTTTGGGATATTTGGTATCCCAATCTCCTTTAAGTTTTTTGTCTTTTTTGGCAAAATTATCAAGCTCGGCCTCAATTTCCTTTCTTGATTTTTCAAGTTTCTTTTTTAACTTGTTCAAAAAAATTTTGTCCATAAAATTATTGTTCTTTACCGTAAAGCTCGTTTAACTTCTTCCTAGTTAAAACATCTACAACACCCGTTCCTTCAGTCAGTCCTTGAGGAGTAAGAATCTCTGCCATATACTTTTCCTGAAAACGAATTAGTGCCTGTTGAGTAAGATATCCAAAATAACCGCTAATAATCGCCTGAGGATAAATTTCCTTGTCTTCCGCCAGCCAAGTTTGGAGAAGTTTTACTTCCTCTCCGTAACTTCCAATTTTTAAACCCGTTATTAGTTCTGTCATTCTTGGTTTTATTCCTGATTCCCCGTAAAGCTCGTTTAGTTTTATTCTGGTATAAGAATCAACTATTCCATTCCCTCTGACAAGACCCTGAGGAGCAAGTATCTCTGAGGCATGCTTTTCTTGAAGACGAATCACGGCTGACTCGGTTTTGGGACCAAAAAGACCGTTAATAATCGCCTGGGGATAAACTGCGGCATCCTGAGCCAGCCAGCTCTGAAGAAGCTTTACTTCATATCCTATATCTCCTCGCTTCAAATCAGTTGTCAATTCTAATCTGACTCCGGTAATTTCTAATCTTTTAATTGCTTCCTCCATACTTTTCCAAGAACTGGTAAAAAGAAAGTAATCTCCTGAGGTTAGATATAAAATACCTAAATCCTGGTTATTGATAGTTTGGTACCTGAAACTAGGCCCCGTATACCCCTGAACATTTAAAGCATCTCTAAAATAAGGGACTACGGCCGCCCCTTCTTTTCCCATTAAAGCAAAAAAATCTTGGAAATCATTTTCTATCGTTGGTTCTTGATTCCGCAGTAAATTTTCTAATCCTTCATAATTCTTAATTTTTGTTACAAATCCAAGCCGATTTCCCTGGGTTTGGGAATATATAAATAGAGTAAAATCGTTATTTACCTTTTGATAAAAACCTTCCGGCGCTCTCATTAACAATCCTTCAAAAAATTCTTTCAAACCAAGAATCGTATCATTTTTTGAGTTTTTTATTACCAGGCGGGTGAACTGGCCTTCGTTCTGCCATTCATTTAATGTTTGAGAAAGCAACGAACGAAGTTCCTCTGGGCTTGAAATTTCCAAAGTTCTCACGCTATCAACTAAAAATAAAGCGGTTGGGACGGCATTTTCCGGAGGTTTCTCAACGCAATTTCCTTCCGGGCCGCAAACTTGGTCAGTTGCGCAATCAGCGTCTCTGAAACATTCCGCTATTGGAGGAGCGTTGATACAAGCCCCTTCCGGGCCGCAAACTTGGTCAGCTGCGCAATCAGAGTCATTGGCGCAAGTTATTATTATCGGCGATTGTTTTTTTACCACAAAAAACCAATACCAAAAAGTGGCAAGTCCGAACAGAATCACTATAACCACGAAAACAATTACAATCCTAAACCAAAGTCTTGCCCCTGAACTCGGTTTCCGGGGGAGAACCCTAATAATTTCTTGAGGCCTGGACTGAGGAGGGGAAGATTGTTTTTTAATTTCTTTCTTATTTTCCCGAAGCCGTTGAAGCAATTCCTGACGCCTCTTTCCTTCCTCAACCATCTTTTTTCTCTCTGCTTCGTCTTTTTGTTCCTCCCGCTCTCTTTTTCTTTCCTCCGCTACTCTTATTTGTTCTTCTCTTTCCCCTCTCTCTTCTCTCGCAGACTCTTTCAGAGCTTCTATTCTCTTCCTAGCTTCTTTCATTCTTCTTTCATCCTCATTTCTTTGCTCGCTTTCAGCAACTTCTCCGGCATTAGCAAGAGGAGATTCTCTTTTCTTAAAAGTTTCCTCCGGGACTACTGCCGCTCTTTCTTCAATCTCTTCTGCCTCTCTTTCCGGTTTTCCTTTTTCCGGTTTTTCGGCAGCTGGCAAAAAGCTTTTAGGATGTTGAATTTGTTTTTTAACAGGAGCAGGATTGACAGAAACGGCTGGAACTGCTTTTTTTTCTTCTATCTCTGAGGATAGCTTTCTTTCCGGACTAACAATGCTCAATTTTTGATTAATTTCTTCAATTCTGGCGTTTATTCTATTTCTCCTTGATGAAACTGCTTGGACTCTTTTCCCCGCCTGCCCTGATTCATCTTTTATGCCTTGAATCGTTTTTTCGATATCCCACTTCTTTATTTCAACTTTTCTTATTCTTTCTTCCACGCCCCATCTTCCTTTTTCTGCCTCTCTCCTTTTCTTCAAATTTTCTGCCGTCTTTTCTTCTTGCTCAATCAATATTTTCTCTTTTTTCAATTCATCCTCATTTTTTAAAATCTCGTTTAAATACTTTTTATGTTTCTCTATTTCTATTAAAAAATCTTTTTCTTTAACCGCTAACGAATGCTCTAATTTTTCCAAATCTATAAGTTCTTGTTTTAGCCCAATTTTTTCCAGACGCAATCGGATTTTCTCTTCTTTTTCAAAAATCTCTTTTTTTCTTTCTTCTAAATCACTTCCTTTCGCCTCTATTTTCTGGACAGCTATCTCAATATTATTCATCTGCCCTTCTAGTTCTTCTATTTTCTCGCCGAAGGGCCATCTTTTTTTCTCTAATTCTTGCCTTTTATTTTCTATTTTCCATCTTTCTTTTTCTATCTGTTTTTTTTCTCCAAGAGTTTTAGCTTTCTCTCTCTTCTCCTCAATTAATTTCTGCTTTTTTTCTATTTTCTGTTCCTTAGAAGCGATAATCTGAAAACTTTCTTCAACTTTTCTTATATTAGCCAAAAGTAATTCTTTTTGAGATTCTAAGGGTTTTTTCTCAATTGCCAGTTTTTGAGAGGCCTTTCTTAATTTACTTTTTTCTTCTTCTATTTTTTCTTTTTCTTTCAGCAAAACTTCTTTTTTATATTCCGGTCCTCTCTCTTCAATCTCTTCCTTTTTTCTCTCTACTTCTTCTGCTTTTTTCTCTCCTTGTTTTATTTCTTCCTCCTTTTTTTGCGCTTCAATTTTTCTTTTTTCTTCTTCTCTCCTTACCTGCTCTTTTCCCCCTTCTTTTTTCTGTTCTTGCTGAACTTTTAAAGTCCCCAACCTTTCCATCTCTGTTTTCTTCCTCTTTTCTTCTCCCTCTTGCTCTTTTCTCTCTCTTTCCGACTGGGCATTCTTTTCTCTATCCTCTTCCGCCCTTCTCAATTCTTCTTCTCTTTGTTTTATTTGTTTCTCTTTTGTTTCTTCCGCTTCTTCTATTTTCCCTTCTCTATCTATCTTTTCTTTAGCTCTCTCTCTTTTAAAGGGCGCTGGCTTAACGCCCTGCCTTTGGGCAAGAATAATGTCCTTCTTCATTGTCCTGATATTTCTTCTATCTATTGTAATTTTCCCTAACGGCATAATTACTTTTAGGTTTTGCTAAGGTTCTTTATTAAGGTTAAATTAATCCTTTTTTGTTCGTCAATAGAAATTACTTTGACTTGAACTGTATCTCCAATTTTTACTACGTCCTCAACTTTTTCTACTCTCCGGGGAGACAACTTGGAAATATGAATCAGCCCCTCCTTTCTTGGCAATATCTCGACAAAAGCTCCGAACTCTAAAATTTTCTTTACCTTTCCCTCAAAAATCTCTCCCACCTCAACTTCTTTGGTAATTTTTTTAATTAATTCCATTGCCTTGTCCGCTTCCTCTTTTTTTTCGGAAGAAATATAAATAAGGCCGGTTTCTTCAATATCTATTGCCGCCCCGGTTTCTTCAATAATGCCGTTAATTATTTTCCCCCCAGGGCCTATTACTCCCCCAATTTTATCCGGATCGATTTGAAGAGTTAAAATTTTAGGAGCGTAAGGCGAAAGATGAGTTCTCGGTTTTGATATAACTTTTTCTATTGAAT
>CAYQNN010000002.1:0-32868 GCA_964418955.1 uncultured Candidatus Saccharibacteria bacterium
TTTATATGCGATTAAACAACCATTGCCTTTTATTATATTATTAATAATTACCATTTTATATCTTGCCTGGTTGATTAAAAAACCTTTCTGGCACAAACCAATAAAAAGATTCAGAATTTGGCTTACTTCTCATTTTGCTGAATTTGCAATGTTGCTTGCTATTGGAATTTATTGGGCCGTAAGCTTAAAAAGTAATCTTAATATAGGCGTTCGCCATCTTTTGCCGGTTTTCCCTTTTACAATTTTATTAGTCAGTGCTGTCGCTATAAAATGGCTACGGCCGCCTTTTTCAAAATTAAAAAAGGCCCTTTTGGCTTTTCTTTTACTATGGCAGGCAATTAACGTTTTTTCCATTTATCCTCATTTTCTTGCCTATTTTAACGAGTTAATGGGCGGACCAAGCCAAGCCTATATTTATACTGTAGATTCTAATTTGGACTGGGGCCAAGATTTAAAAAGATTAAACGATTGGGCAGATGGCCAGGGAATTAAAAAAATTTATCTTGATTACTTCGGAGGCTCTGATACAAAATATTATCTAAAAGAAAAATTTGCCTCTTGGTGGGGAACAAGAGACCCGAAAGAGCTGCCAGAAGGAAGCTACCTTGCTGTTTCGGTAACGCTCTTACAGGGAGGACGAGGAGAACCAGTTCCCGGCTTTACTCAACCCCTTGGTTATTACCGCTGGTTAAATAAATACGAACCGGTAGCAAAAATCGGCTGCTCAATTTTCGTATATCATATAAATTAAGACGGCGACAAACTAAAATAAATTAAAAACCCGATTGCTATAATAAATCGGGTTTTTAATTTATTAGTAAGTCTCTGGGAAAATAAAAATTTTATCAAACCTTAAATCAATATATTTAAGGTTTTTTCGTTTAGCAAGAGTAATGTCCTCTTTTAAGATTGCCTCAAGTTCGGTTATCTGCCAATTTAAATCCTTACTTAAATTAAAATAAATCTCCCAATCTTCTGATGTTTTAACGTTTAATCTATCTCCGGATATTAGAGCTTCTTTAATTAAAATTTTAAAGTCATTTTTTAATTCTGACTTAATTTTTAGTATCTTCGTCATTTTTCCTTTTTCAACAACCATTTTTCCTAAAATTAAATTATCCACCCTGTCTGTTTTCTCTATTTTTAAAACTGAATCTTCTTCTGAATTTTCTTTAAAAATTACTCCTTCATTATCAATAGAAAAACAGCTATTATCTTGCCCGCCCAAGTCCAGCCCTTCCGTAGAAGGGCTGGACTGATTGGCTTGGCAAAAAACGGCAACCCGCTCCCTTTCTTTAATATTGACCAATAAGGTATTAAATAATTTTCTTTTTAATTCCACCTGGAAAATCAGAGGAAAATTTTTCAGAAGACTCTCGTCTGCCTTTCTTAAATCGGCTAAAAGAATACTTTTTGTATCAAAAAAAATAATTTTTCTGTTGAGATGGTCAAAAATCGTATTCTCAATATCATTTGTGACTATCTTTTCGTTTCCGGAAATCTTAATTTCTTTTATTTGCAAGAAAGATGAAAAAACAAGAAAATAAAAAAGCGCTCCGATAACAATTAAAAGCAAAAAAAACAGCCAAAAAAAACGTGACTTAAGCGCTAAAAAAATTAATCTCGATTTTTTCTTTCTATTTCGATATAATTTTTTGTATTTATATTTCACGAATTTTCAAAAGTATTGACAAACTTAAATTAATATGCTATATTATAAACAGTGTAATCCGCAGTTAAAATTCAGGGTTTCTTAGGCCATCTTAACAGCTTTATTGAGGAGAAATATTATGAGCCATACGCCAATAGGAAACTATTATCCAGTTGTCGCTATAGTAATCATCTTAGTTTCAGCCGCGGCATTTATAACTATGTTGAACAGCTAAGAAAAAAGCTAAACATACTGGAAAAAGAATTAAAGCCTTGGTTAGTTATCAAACTAAGGCTTTTTTATTTAAAGGATTATAATCTGCGCTTGATTCTTCTTAATTTCTCAAAAATATATGTTAAATAATAACGAGATGATAAAAGTAAATCTTGCGTTTTGATATATTCTTTTCTATAACCGCCGAATCCCATTTTAAATAAAGATAAACCTGCCCAGGGATGCTTTGATTCTCTTACATCGGATTTATCTTTAATATTAGGCGCTATCCCCCAAAAATTATATGTTTGGCATCCTCTTCTTTTTGCTTCTTTTATCGCTTCCCATTGTAAAAGATAAGAAACCGGAATTTTTCGGTATTTAGATAAAGAAGCTCCTTGATGATAGAAACCAATATTTTGCCAAAAAACAATAATTGCCGAAGAAACAATTTCCTCTCTATATTTCCCCAAAAATATCAATATCTGATCATCGGGTAAAAAAGAAGAAAATTCATTTTGAAGATAATTTATGGAAAAAGGCACAAATTTATGCCGTTCCGCTGTCAGGAAATAAATTTTATTAAATTCTTCCAAATCTTCAATATTCCTGCTTTTTACAATCTCAATATCCGTGTTTTTTTCTGCCTGTCTTATTAAATATCTGGCAGTTTTTCGCATTCCCATTAAAAGTTCTTCTTCTGATAGTTTAAGATTCAATTCCCAGGTAACTTCGGGGTGGATATGAATCGGGGCCTTTCTAAAGCCAAGTTTTTTAAAAATGTTTGTATTCTCTTCTTCTCTTTCCCCGCCTGCAACACTTCCCGCTGGAAGTGGGATGCGGGCTGGCCAAATAGGAGCAATTCTTATAAAACTTACTTTCTCTTTTTTGGCAATTATTTTAAGTTCATCTAATAACGTTCCTAATGCTTGGTTATTGTTTCTTGGTGATTGGTTATTGACATTGGGTCCATGAGGAACAAACAAAAAAGTTCCTCTTTTTGCTTTAATTTTAACAACCAAAGCTAAAGCAAAAAGTTTTTCGCCGTTATATATTCCAAGCCGCCAAATCTTTTCGCCTTCTTTTTTCTGAAACTCGCCCCAGTTCCAAGAATCCAAAAAGGTTTTCTCCCTACATCCTAATAAGAAATTTTCCCAAACTTCTTTATTGTTTATTTCTTTTACTTCCATCATTTTTATTCTAACATATTTAGAAAATCTACTATTTTTTGGGCCTGCTTTTGAGAGATATTTATATGGGTTGGCAGATTCAAGGTTATTTTAGATAGCTTCTCGGCCTTTGGACAACTGCCCATTTTATATTTTACTTTATCTATGTTCGTATCATAAGGAGCGATTGGGGTTGTGTACCAATCCCCTATTAAAAGATTTCTTTCCCATGCCTTTTTAATTATCTGGTGAGCTTTAGGATGTTTTATTGTAAAACGCAAAAATATATTTTTTCTCTCTGGGTATTTTTTTGGAAGTTCAAAAGATGATTTTTTCAAATTTTCAGAGTAAAAATCGGCTATTTTTTTTCGGTGATTATTAAACTTTTCTAATTTTAGAAACTGATTTTTGGCAAGCAAGACCAAAGCGTTTGGCATTCTTCTGGGAAAATAAGACGGTCTTTTGCCTTGTTTTTCTTTCCAGTGAACCGCCTTAGACAAAATATGAAACCATTGAGATAAAACTAAAATAATCTTACCGATTAAAATTTTATAAGTTGGCAGGATTAAAAAATTCATTAGAATAGGATGCAACAGTTGTTGTAACGTCCAATAATATGAGGGATAAGCAAGTTTGTCCTGAATTTGGCGAAGTTTTTCGCCAAGCGAAGGATCGTTAGTTACCGCCATTCCCCCATAGACAGAAGAAATTATTTTGTCCCGGGAAAAACTGAAAAAAGCGGCCTTGCCAAAAGTTCCAACTTTTTGGCCCTTGCGATTAGCCCCTAAAGAATGGGCGCAATCTTCAATTAGAATCAAGTTATTTTGCCGCGCAATATCCAAAATTTGAGCCATTTCCGCAGGTAAGCCAAATGTATGCTGAATTATTAACGCTTTGCTCTTAGGCGTTATCTTTTTCCTTAAATCTTCAACATCAATATTAAAATCATCTTCATTACAATCAACATAAACGGGTTTCAACCCCGACCATAATATCGGATTAGACGCGGCATTGCAGGTAAATGCCTGAAGTAAAATTTCACCTCCCGACTCCGAATCAAGGGCTCTCAAAATTGCTATTAGAGAAGAACGGCCGCTATTGAAAGAAAAAGCGTATTTTATTCCAAGATATTCTTTAAATTGATTTTCTAATTCCTTAATCGCCTTCCCTTTTTTCCACTTCCAGGGCTGAAAGATTAATTTTAAAGTTAACCAAATATCGTCTTTTTGGGTGTTTGGAGATAAAGATATTGTAATTGGCTTAAATGCTTGACAAAATTTAAACATATGCTATGATGTAATTAGTAAAAAAGGAGTAAAATTTGTTCATTCACAATTTAATTGGGAAGGAAAGAAAATGAAAAAAAAACTAAATCTCCTTAAAAAATTTGAACATACTGACAAAAACTTTCTAATATTCTTGCTTTTATTAGCGTTTCTTGTTTCAATTATAAGCCTTGTTGCCTATACGCTACGGACCCCTCTACCCAAAAGCGAGAAACTTATTGGCAAAACTCCGACTTACGAAAGCGGGTATCTCATCCGTTATCTGGACAAGCAAGTCGCGATAGTTATGATCCGAGTTAACAAAGACGACCCGAAAGAAAAAGCCAATGATCTCTTTATTTCAGCCAAAGCGGCAATCGAGAAATCGGACGTTCTTCGACCGAAAAAGATAGTTCATACGGTTCCGCTTAAACCGATTGATAGCTCAACAGAAGAAAATATCACGATAGAAAAATTCGTGATTATCGTGCAACCGATTGAACCTAACTTTCCCTCCTAACTCACTTCAAACCTCACCAAGGCCCTCACTCCTCCAAAAGGGCTATCTTTAAGCGTCAGATTCTTAAAATGAACTTGACGCTTTTTTATTTTAGTAATTCTATCACTTCTTTTGGCGCTCTGCCCTCTAAAAGAATTACATCTTCTGAACCAGAAAAATCTTTTAATTCAAGATTATTATGTTCATACCTTGGCGAATCAAGGTTCTGGCGAGCGTTAGCGAGGCAGGTTCTTATTTTCCCTATAATTTCTTTCGGTTTCTCTAAAAGCAAAGCGTTTGGCGCTTCCTGTTTTATTTCTCTAAAATAATCTTTTGTGGTAATTATCGCCAGGTCGCAAATTTGATTGATTTTTCTGCCAATCTTCCGGTGAATCCCGCTGGAAGCGGGACCCAATTCAATTAGACAGGGCATTATAATAACTTTTTTTCCTTTATAAAGTTTTAAATAGTCCAAATCAGCAATTACTCCTTGAGGATTTGCCGAATAAGAAGAATCAATAATGGTAGGACTTTTTCCTGCCTGCCGGCCGGCAGGTTTTTTTAAAAATTTAATTCCTCCCTGCTCCGGTTTAATTTTTAAACAAGCTTTGGAAATTTCTTTTAATGTCATCCCTAATTTTTTAGCGTAGCAAGCAGCCAATGAAATGTTTTCAATATTTTGGTTTCCTAATAAGTTTAGTCTAAAGTGAGCAGAATCCCCATCTCGAGAAATCGCTTTAAAAGAAATAAACTCTTTCTCTATTTTTATATCCTCTGCCCAAACGTCAGGATTTAATATATTTTCAACAATGGCCTGTATTAAATTGCCGTTACAAAGCTCCTTCTTAATTTTAGTCTTCCTATAAAGCTGAACGCAATATTCATTAACCCCGTTAAAAATTGCCGTTCCATCTTCGGGCAAATTTTCAATTAATTCGTATTTCCCTGCAATAATGTTTTCTTGGGAACCGAAAGTAGATAAATGCTGTTCATTAATGCCGGTTAAAATGCCAATTTTCGGCTGGAGCATCTGGCAAACCTCTTTTATTTTTCCTTTCTCATAAGCGCCTACTTCGGCAATAAAAATTTGGTGTTCCGCTGTCAGCTCGTTCAAAATAGCTCGGGCAATTCCTATTTCAGCATTAATATGTTTTTTTGTTTTTAGGACTTTAAATTTCTGAGATAAAATCGTGGCTAAAAATTCTTTAGTAGAGGTTTTACCGTAACTGCCGGTAATGCCAACAGCTATCAGGTTTTTAAATTGCTCTCTCTTTTTTCTCGCCCTGTTTAAGGTTCTTTTTATTAAAATAATCGCCGGAATTTGAAAAAGCAAAACCAAAAAAGAAAAAATTATTGGAGCAAGAATAAATAAAACTAAAAATAGAAAATAGAACAAAAAATTGGATAAACTAAAAGAATAAAATAAAATTAATAGTTCGCCCAATACTCCAAAAATTAAAATAATAATGGTCTTTTTGGTCGGTTTTGGATATCTTAAGCCGTGTAAACTGAAAAATAACTTTCTTAATTTCTGGGTTTCAAAGTGAGCTTTGAATCTGCCCCAGTGATATTCTTTTAATTGCCAAAGCCAAAGCCAAAATAAAAGGAGTTTTGTAAAAACTAAAAGCCAAATAATTGCGATAAATATCTTCATTGCAAAAATTTAATTATTATCTCCGATAATTTTCCCGGTGCCTCTAAATGGGGGCTATGACCCACTCCCGTCAAAACTTCTAATTTTGAATCTTTGATATTCGCCTTAAAGATAGAAGCGTACTTCAAGGGAATTAATTTATCATTTTTCCCCCAGGCAAGTAAGGTTTCTATATTAATTCTCGAAAGCAAAGGAAGTAAATCTTCTTTTAATATTTTTTTGAACATCTCCCTCATTATTCCCTTTGTTTTAACATAATCAGCGCGGCGCAAAAAAAGATAAAACATATTTCTAACAGCGTCTTTAAATACCCGTAAAGGTTTTAAAGAAAAAACAGCATCGCCGAAGCTTGCTATCAAAAGAGCCATTCTCCTTTTTAGGTTTGGCTTTATTCTAAGACCGGCCGGAGAGCACAAAACTAACTTCTTAATTTTATCCGGATATCTCGCTGCTAATTTTATCGCTACTCTTCCCCCAAAAGAATGAGCTAAAACAGAAAAATTTTCCAAATTCAAAAAATTAATAAATTCAACCAGCCAAGCTAAATAATCATCAAGCCGCCATATTTTTAGAGGGGTCTTGCTTTTCCCGAATCCTGGAAAATCGGGACAAATAACTTTAAATCCATTCTTGGATAAAATTTCCTGAACTTTTATCCAAGAATCAGACGAACTGCCCCAGCCATGTAAAATCAAGACCTGCCCGCTGGCAGGCAGAGAGGTCTTTTCATCTTCAATAATTTTGTAGTTAGTTTCTAAGCCCCTGATAAGAATTTTTTGTTCCGTCATTAGTTTATTAGAGACCCGACCTCTATTTAAGCTTCGCAGTTTTTTTAGAGGTCGGGTCTCTCTTTCAATCTTACTTTATTTCTTTAAATCCAGTGTATTTTTGCAAAACTTCTGGAACTTTTATACTTCCGTCTTTTTGCTGATAATTTTCAATAATCGCAATCAGAGTTCTACCTATGGCGAAAGCGGTTCCGTTTAAAGTATGAACAAAATTTAATTTTCCTTTTTTGTTCCGATATCTCGTGTTTAGTCTTCTTGCCTGAAAATCGGTACAATTTGAAACAGAATGAGTTTCCCGATAACGTTTTTGGGAAGGCAGCCAGGTCTCTATATCGTATTTTGCGGCAGCAGGCCTAGCCAGATCTCCAACGCAGGTATTAACTACCCTGTAGGGCAATTTTAGAGATTGCATTAATTCTTCTTCTGTCTTTAATAAAAATTTATGTTCTTTAACTGATTCCTCGGATCGGCAGAAACTAAGCATTTCTAATTTATCAAATTGATGAACTCTTAATATTCCCCTGGTATCTTTTCCATAACTGCCGGCTTCTTCTCTGAAACAGGTTGAGAAAGAGATATATCGCTTGGGCAGTTCTTTTTCTTGGAATATCTCATCTTGATGCATCGGCACTACTGACTGTTCAGATGTCCCAACCAAAAACAAATTATCTTTTTTAAAAAAATATCTTTCCGCTAAATCTTCTTTTGTGTCAATATATCCCATTCCTTTCATTATCTCCGATTTTATTAAAACGGGAGGAATAACAGGAATAAAGCCCTTTTTAATCAATTTTTCAAAAACAAAATTAACTAAAGCGAATTCAATTAGAACTGCTTCGTTTTTCAAATAACCAAAACGGCTCCCCGAAACCTTGGCTGCCCTTTTTACGTCAATCAAATCAAGATTTTCGGCAATTTCCAAATAATCTTTCTGTTTAAAACCGAATTTTATTTTCTTCCCGACTTGTCGCACAATAACATTATCTTTTTCTTCTTTGCCGGCCGGCACATCGTCAAAAGATAAGTTTGGAATTTGATACATTAATTCTTGAAACTTTCCTTCAATGTCTTTCAGATTTTTTTCCAGCTTATCTCCCTTTTTATCAATTTTCCGCATCCCTAAAATAATTTTCTGTTTCTCTTTTTTGTTTTTAGCTATAGCGATTTTCTTGCTGGCATCATTTTTTTCAGCTCTTATTCTCTCTATTTTTTGCAGATTTTCTCTCTTTTCTTTATCCACTTTTAAAAGCTTGTCAATATCAACTTTGACCTGTCTTTTTTTACAGGCCTCTTTTACTTTTTTTGGATTTTCCCTAATGAATTTTACATCTAACATATTAAAAATTAAAAATCTTATTTTTTAGGTTTCATTGTGGGAAATAAAATAACCTCTCGCAAGCTGTGAGAATCGGTTAACAATGCCGTTAAACGGTCAATACCCATGCCAAAGCCGGCGGCCGGAGGCATACCGTATTCCAATGCCTCAATAAAATCTTCATCCATTCTTTGGGCTTCTTCAAAGCCCTGTTTAAATATCTTTTCCTGCTCTTTAAATCTTCTTCTTTGCTCAATTGGATTATTAAGCTCGGAAAATGCTTTAACTAATTCCATACCAACGCTTACCAACTGAAAACTGGCAGATTTTTTAGGATTTTTATCAAAAGGTTTGGCCAAAGGAAACATTCCTGCCGGATAATTTATAATAAATATCGGCTGTAAAATTTTCGGACGGCAGCACTTCTTGTAAATTTCGTCGGCAATATTATTTTTATCTCCCTCCGCTTTTACGCCCATCTTTTTTGCTTTTTTCCGAAGGGCTTCTATGTGTATTTCGTCTAAATCAATTTTTGTGTATTTTCTGAAAAGTTGGTTAAATTCAATCCGCGGCCAAGGAGTTTTAAAGCTAATCTTTTTCCCTTCATATTCTATTTCCAGTTTTCCAAACAAATTTTTCAGCAAAACCGAAAACATTTTTTCTGCAAATTTCATTAAATCCTTGTAATCGGCATAAGCCCAGTAAAATTCCAGCATAGTAAAATCAGGATTATGAGCCCTGTCCACTCCTTCATTTCTAAAACACTTTCCGATTTCATACACCTTTTCAAATCCGCCAACTAAAAGCCGTTTTAAATAAAGTTCCGGCGAAATTCTTAAATATAAATCAACATCAAGCGCGTTTAAATGGGTTTTAAACGGCTTGGCTTTCGCGCCTCCGTAAATTGGCTGTAAAATAGGCGTTTCTACCTCTAAAAACTCTTCACTCTCCAAAAATTTTCTGATTTCTTTAATAACTTTTGAACGCAGTTCAAATTTCTTTTTAACTTCCGGGTTAAAAATTAAATCTAAATATCTTTTCCTGTATCTTCCCTCCACATCTTTTAGGCCGTGCCATTTTTCCGGCAGAGGAAGTAAAGATTTAGCTAAAATTTTATAATCTGCTATTTCCAATGTTTTTTCTCCTTTTTTTGTTTTGAATAAAATTCCTCTGATTTCAATAAAATCTCCGATATCAAAATTATCCAAGAAAAACTGATATCCTTTTTCTCCCAGCCGGTCTTTTTTGAATAAAACCTGAATTTGGCCTGTTCCGTCTTTAACATCACAAAAAGCAAGCCCTCCATGCTGCCTTAAGGATATTATTCTGCCAGCCAGAATTATTTCCTTTTTTGCCCTTGCCAATTTGTTAAAATCTTTAATGGTTTGAGCGCAACTATGAGTTCTTTTTGTCTGTTCGGGATAAGCCAAAAGTCCGGCGTTTTCAATCGCCTTAAGTTTTTTGACCCGATTTTTTCTTATTTCATCTATTGTCGCCATTGTATTAGTTTAACTTATTTTTTATCTTGGGTCAAAACCAAAAAACGGCTCCGCTCAGCGGAGCCGTTTCCTTTAATACCTAATCAATAAATTTAAAAGTAGAAATAATTTTTTCAATAATTTCAAGTCTCTCTTTTCTAACCTTCTCATAATCTTTCTCGTCTTTCGTGCCGTAACCAGTAGTGTAACTTATCTCAAAAAGATGTTTTGAATTCTGAATATATATTGATATTTGATCGTCGTAGTCTTCTTCATTGCCAAATCGAAGTCTTTTTGCATAACCAATTGTACTATCCAAATTAATTTTTGAATAATCGGCAAAAGACAGATTAATAAGTTTTTTATAATAATCAGGGTCACTTTTATATATATCAATCTCGTTTTTCACATATTTTTCTAGATCTTCTACTGGTTCAACAGAAACTAAAAAGCTTATTCCTGCTTTTCCATCAAGCCAAGCGCCTGGAGTCCATTTACCAGTCGTAGATCCAATGAATCCTTCCAACGCTGGGAAATCGCTACCGAGAGTTACATTTGTGCCACCCACCGGAGAAAATTTACTAAAATTTGCCGCAATTGGAATAGAGTTAATGGTTTCAGGATACTTTATCTCGTACCCATACTCCTCGTTTCTATAAACATTCCAATCAGCGGTTTCGGATTTTGGCGTTTCTGTTTCTTCCGGCGTTTCTGTCTTTGGTAAATTAGCAGAAGGGATGTTTATTTCTCCTTGTTTAGGCAACCAAACATACTGATAAGAAAGAAAGACAACAGCGCCAACAATGGCTACCAAGATTACAACTATAATCCCGAATGAAGATGAAATGCCTTTTTGATTTTGATTATTCATAGTTTGAAAAAAAATTAATTTATTAACTCTTAACCTTTAATATATTTTACCTTCCCTTGAAAGTTCTGTCAATAAAAAAAAGCGTTTTAGTTTTAAACTAAAACGCTTTAGACAATTTTCTTGCCCACTATCCTTCTAGGCGGTTTTTCCCCCGGCGAAGCAAGGTAACAACCCCCAAACCAAGCAAACATATTGTTGCCGGTTCCGGCGCCGTCTGAATGAAGGGAGTACCTATTATTTGAGCTTCAGCCAAGGTATCGGCAATGAAATGACCGGTAATGTAGTAATCAGCCGACCATCTGGTTAGATTCTGCCAGGAATCTTGGTTTTCGTGGTAGAAAAAATTTGCAGAGTCAATACTTGCCGGCGAGACGCCATAACTGGCATAAACCCCGAAAACTGCTTCCTCTCTTTGAGAATAAGACGTTCCCAGGTAGCTAGATAGATTTATATTTGAAAAATCAATATTGCTACTCTGATTTTTCTCAAAACCATCCGGCAATTCGCCATCGCCAAGATACCAGCCACTAACATGCAGGCTGGCATTCCACTTACTGGGGTCTTCAGAATAAGCATAGAAATTCCAACTAGCCCATCCCGGAATACAATTTTCCACTTCTATGTTTAAGAATGCCCAGGCAGAATCCCCGTTTTGCTGAGAGCTATAGTTTGACCAAAGACCAGGCAAATTAAAACTCCCAGAGGAACCTTCCATGGATCCCATAGCGGCAAAAACGCTGCTTCCCAGCAAACATACCGCTCCAATTACTAACGCAACTATTAACTTTTTCATTTTCCTTCCTTTCTTTTCTTGTTCGGTTAATTAATACAATCCTTTTATTCCGCGCTATGCGAAACAAAACAACCAATACCGTCAATTCCTTCCGGCGGAGACCTTTCCATAACGCTATCCTTTCCATTTAAAAACCAATAAAATTTTTAAAAAGCAACTTACTCTAATTTGTTGCATCATAGCATATTAATATATTTTGTCAAGAGCTTGGCGCTTGGGGTTGAAAAAAATCAGAAATTTCTATTTTTTTAGAGCTTATCTCTTTCATTTTTTTGTCCTCAATAATTACCTTAAGCAACAATCCTTCCATCGTTTCTTCGGAAAAACCCTGGTCAAAAACAAAATTTCCTAAACTATAAGCAATCCAGCCATCTTTATATTTCTCTATCGGTTGAATAACATGGGGATGGTGGCCTATTACTAAATCAGCGCCGGAATTGATTGCTAAATGGGCGAAATACTTTTGTTCCTCGTTCGGCTGTCTTTGATACTCTTCGCCCCAATGGAATGAAACTATTACCAAATCACTTTTTTCTTTTGCTTTTTTGATATCGTCTTCTATCCTTTCGTCTAACCAGCCAATTCCAGACCGGGTTTCCGTTGCCTGCCAGTATTCTGAACCCTTATTGGCATAACCAAGAAAAGTAATTTTTGTATCTTTAATTTCTTCGGTTATTCCCGCCCTAATCTCTTTCTCGTTAAATCCTCCGCCAACATAATTAATCCCGACTTCTTTCAATCTTTTAAAATTATCTTCCATCGCTTCTCTGCTATAATCAAAAATGTGGTTATTGGCAACCGAAACAATATCAAAGCCGGCATAAGTTAACCCATCTATTGCTTCCGGTTTTGCCCGAAAAGAATAAATACTTCCAACCTTTACGCCTTTGTCGGAAATTACACTTTCCAAATTACCAAATAAAATATCTGCCTTTTTTAAATAATCGGCAATTTTTAAAAAGGGGAATTTAAAGTCGTTATTTCCTTCTTTTTCAATCTCATATTCTACTCCCCTATCAAGCATAATATCTCCGACGGCAAAAATAATAATTTTTGAATCTTCCGCTCTTTTGGCGCTTATTAACCCTAACGAGGCGGTCTCTTTTTCTTTTTTTGAAAAATTTATCCGGTAGGGAAAAGTAAAATTCAGAGCAACAAATCCAAGCCATCCAATTAAAGCAATAATTAAGATTAGATAAAAAAATCGCTTCATATAAAGATTTAAGCGAAAAAAATATCAAGCTAACAGTCCGCAAAAGGACTCATTGGCTCAAATATTCAACGATATATTGAGCAACTATTTTAGCTGCCCGGGGGCGGGCGTTTTCTTTTGCTATCTGTCCCATTTCTTTTAATTTTTCGGGATGAGAAAATAACTGCTTCATTTTTTCTAAAAGAAAATGAGGCCTAAAATTTGCTTCTTCCATTACCAAGGCAGCTCCATTTTCGGCGAAAACATAAGCGTTTTTCACTTGATGATTTTGAGCGGCATTTTTTAAGGGAACCAAAATACTTGGTTTGCCAGCCGCGGCAATTTCAAAAATAGCTCCTGCGCCTGCTCTGCTAATAATTAAATCAGCTGCCTTTAAAGCTACTGCTAATTCTACTTCATTTAAAAATGAAAAAGGATGGTAATATTTTTCTAAATCTTTAGTTATCATAACTTTGGCTTCTTTCTTTACTTGTTCAAAATTTTTTCTGCCCGTTTGATGAATTACTTCAAAGTTTTTCAAAAAATCTGATAAAATTGACAGCAATTCATCGTTTATCCTCTGAGATCCTTGAGAACCCCCTAAAATTAAGACCACTGGCTTTTCTCCTGTTAGTTTAAGTATTTTTTTAGGGTCTTCTTCAGAGCCGGATAAAATATCTTCCCTTAAGGGATTACCGACAGAAATCATTTTTTTTGCCGAAAAATAACTGGTTTTTTCAACCGGAAAGGCGGTAAAAACCTCCAAGGCAAACTTGCTTGCAAATTTATTGGCTAAGCCGGGAGAAACATCTGACTCATGGATAAAAACCGGGACTAGCAACATCCAGCCAACAGCTACTACCGGCATTGAACCGTAACCGCCTTTACTAAAAATAATATCGGGCGAAATAACAAAAACATAATAAAATGCTTGAAAAAAACTTAAGGGAAATTTAAAAATAAGGTCGATAATATTCCGAAAGGAAAAATATCTTCTGATCTTTCCGGCGGAAATAGTTTTTACTTCTACCCCTTCCTCGGAAAGCAAGTCTTTAGCAAATTTATCTTCTGGTCCAACGTAAAAAAACTGAAAATCACCATAGGGATTGTTTTTCTTTATTTCTCTGACAACGGCAATTATTGGGAAAATGTGTCCGGCAGTACCGCCGCCGGCAAATAATATTTTCATATTAGTTATGAGAATTGGTTATTTAACCAAAAACTAATTTCATTTTATCATCTTTTCTTAGATTTAGAAATATTCAACAATATTCCTATACCTATTAGTTCAACAGCTATGTGCGAACCGCCATAACTAATAAAAGGCAAGGGAATACCGGTAATGGGCAAAATTTCTGTCATAGCGCTGATATTAATAAATGCCTGAAGGCAAATCCAGGAAGTTAAACCAATAGCGAATAATTGAGAAAATTTATTATCAGCGCTTCTTGCAATTTTTATTCCTCGCCAAAGAAACGCCAGATAAAAAAAGATTAAAACTAAAGAACCGGCTAATCCTAACTCCTCGGCAATGACAGTAAAAATTGAATCTGATATCGGCTGAGGCACATATAAGGCCTGATTTGACGCTCCAAGACCCAAACCGAAAATTCCTCCAGAGCCAATAGCAATTTTTGCCTTTTCTATTTGATACCCTATTCCTAATGGATCTCGAATTAGCCCTAAAAGCACAAAAATTCTTTTTATCCGATAAGAAGAAATAATCGTAAAGACGGAAAAAATACTTAAGCCAATTAAAAATATTAAAATATTATGCCAAATTGACGTTCCGGAAGAAAAATATATTAGAAAGGCAACTACGGCAATTACTAATAGTGTGCTTAAATCTGATTGAAAATATAAAAGAACAATAATAATACCTAAAATTATTAAGAAAGGGATCAAAGTTAGCTTCCATTCTTTTTTCCTTTTTCCCCCCAATGTTTTATTTGCCAATAAAGCCGAAAGATAAATAATAAAGGCGAGTTTTAAAAGTTCTGACGGCTGGAAAGTAAATTGTCCGAAGTTTATCCAGCGGGAAGCGCCGCCAGAAGAAATTTTAAGTCCGGGTATAAAAATCAAACTCATTAAAATTAAGCTTACCAAGATAAATATCCAAGACCATTTTTTTATAAAAGATAAGGGTATTTTAAAAACGATAAACCCTAAAACTCCTCCCAGAAGGAGTCCATAAATTAGTTGATGAAAAAGATAATGAGTGGTATTTCCGAACTGCTGTTGGGAAATAACGGCAGAAATTCCTGCTGAAACCAAAAGTCCCAAAATCAATAAAACCGCTACTATAATAATTAAAAAATAATCAGGATGATTGGTTTTTTCTTTAGTCATAGGGCTTAGGGTGTGGGATTTGAACCCTTTGCCGATTTAATAAATTGTTTTCCCCTATCAAATTCATTTTTGAATAAATTAAAACTGGCCGCTCCGGGAGAAAGTAAAATAATATCGCCCTTTTTGGCTTGTTTTGACGCTTTTTTTACCGCTTCTTTCATTGAATTTACGAGAAAAACAGAGACCCGTTCTCTGTCAACTGACAGAGAACGGGTCTCTGACATTTTTTTCAATCTTTTTTTAATTTTATTTGTAGCTGTGCCCGGCAGAAGAATAAGAGAGCTTATCTCTTTTTGGATTTCTTTTGCTAAGCTTTTATAATTTAGTTTTTTATCCTGACCACCGGCAATGAGAATAATTTTCGATTTAGGAAATTTTTCCCTGAAAGCAGCTATCGCTAATATTGCCGACTGAGGCGTGGTAGCAGTAGTATCATTGATGTATCTTATTCCTCTCTTCATAGCAATCAGCTCCTGCCTGTTGGAAACGCCCTTAAAATTAGAAAGAACTTTTTTAATATTTTTTTTAGAAACTTTGAAAATTTTAGCCACAGCAATGGCAGCTGAATTATTAGAACCTTTAAAAAAATGAACCCTTGAATGACCTTTTAAGACAAGCTTTCTTACCTCAAGGTCATTATAATTTAAAACTAAAATATCATTTTTTTTCTGGTATTTAAAAATTGGTTCTTTTGCTTTAATATAATCTTTAAAATTTTTATATCTGTCCAAATGGTCAGGGAAAAGATTGGTAATAACCGCCACCTGCGGACTTTTCTTCAAATCCTCCAATTCAAAACTGGAAAGTTCTAAAACAACCCTACTTTTTTTATTCACTTTTGGCAGGATTTCCAAGGGTGAAACTCCAATATTGCCGGCTAAAACAGTGTTTGGATACTTAGTTTTTAAAAATAAATAGATAAGAGTAGCAACGGTTGATTTGCCCTTGGTGCCGGTAATCCCAATAATCGGAGCTTTGCATAAATCAAAAAAAATATCTATATCGGTTTTTATAGGAATTTCATGTTTTCTAGCAAATTTAAGATAAGGGGAGTTTTGAGGTACAGCCGGATTTTTAATAATTAAGTCTGTATTGATAAAATCTTCCTTTCTGTGCTTACCCAATACAAATTTTATGGGAAAACCTTTAAGTTTTTGGAGAGATTCTTTCAATTGGCTTTTAGTTTTTAAATCCGTTACAAGAGGTTTAGCTCCTTGTTGACAAAAAAATTTGGCTGTTCCTACTCCTCCGCCGTGTAATCCTAATCCTATTATGGTTACCTTTTTACCATTAAATATTTTTTTCATATTATCGTCTAATTAAATGTCGCACAATAAAAACCTTTCGTCCCGCTTCTAGCGGGAAACCTTGATTTAGTTCACAGCGAGTTCGCCACGAGCTGCTAAGGTATAGATATACAATCTTGAATTAAAAATTAAAAAGGGTCTTTTATTTTTATCTTAATCTCCTTTCGGAAACAAAGCCGGCTTATTTTTTTTAGATTATACGGTTCGTCGCTGAAAAAAAATTGGTGATTTCTCCCTTTTTTAATTTGAGCAGCTATTTGAGGACTGTTCTCTAAAAATAACTTAAGTTCTTTCGCCAAATTTTCCGCTGGGTTAATGATTTTGATACCAGCCCCCGCCACTTTTCTTATCTCTTTTTCCAATAAAGGATAATGAGTGCAAGCTAAAATTAAAGTATCTATTTTTTTTAATTTTAAGGGCATTAAATACTCCTTAATTATTTCTCTTGTTATCTTATTATTTATCCATCCTTCCTCCGCTAACGGCACAAGCAAAGAACAGGGCTTTGAATAAATTTTTAAAGAAGGGTCTATTTTTAATAGTTTATTTTTGTAAGCATTGCTTTTAATAGTGCCCGGTGTTCCTATTATCCCGATTTTTTTGTTTTTTGTTGATGCCAAAACCTCTTTTATAGCTGGCGCTATCACTTCAAAAATCGGTGTTCCTCTTCCCCCTAGGGCAGATCTGCCTTTGGCGGAAAATTGTTTTTTCAGAGAATCTGAAGCCCAAGCGGAAGAAGTATGGCAAGCAACAATAACAATCTTGGCTCCTTTTTTAATAAGCCATTTGGTAATTTTTGCCGAATATCTTCTCACAAAACCAGCTCCTTTCGTCCCATAAGGAAGCCTGGCCGTATCTCCAAAATAAATTATTTGATATTGCGGCAGATATTTGAAAATTTCTTTTACAACAGTTAATCCGCCGATACCAGAGTCAAAAATTCCTATCATACTTTAAGTATATCAAAATCGCTGACTAAATCAAAATAATTAACTCTCTAAAATTCACTATCGTGAATTTTAGAGAGTTGACAAGTTCAAGAATAAGTTTTAAAGTCTTAATAGTAATCATTTTTGGTTCTTTAAAAAATGAGTTAACCTTGGCATGTAAGCATTGCCAAAACAAAATCTGTCCCTTTAAAAAGAAAAGAGAAAGGCATAAAAATGGATGCAAAAAAAACACGCAGGCAAAGACGCGCTAAAAGCGCTAAGAGGAAGGAGCCAAAGACCAGATTAAATATATTTTGGCATCGGCAAAGGAAAAATTTTAGTATAAAAAATCTGGTTTGGATTGTCAAAACAATAGAATATCTCCCGCTGGAAAAAAGAGCGTTAAGAGAATTTCTAAGTAGGACTAATCTCACGTTTGATAATTTCTACCGCATGCTTGGCGCAGCTAAAAAGATATTTGAAAAAGACAATAAGATAGAAAAGGAATTCTGGGAAAAATGTCTTACAATATGTACTCCTGATAATTTAGTCGAACTAACTGAAATGGGAGAATCAAACGCCACAAAAGAGCTTTTTCGTAGAATTGAAACCGGGTCTATAGGCAATAGCAAGGCCAAGCAAGTATTAATAAGACTTTTTGAAAAAATAACCAACGAGAAAACAAGAATGGCTCTCTGGAAAAAAATCAAAAGGCTTGATTTAAATGAAGAAGAGTTAAAATATATCCTTGATTTACCGAGCATGTACGCTCTGCATAAAATAGTATCGCAAGCGCAAAAACTTCTCAGGCAAATAGCTAAAGGAAATCAAGGAAGAAATATAAAAAAACTGGAAGAGCTTGTCGAAGAATTAAAAAAGGAATAACCAAAAAAGGAGCAAGAATAAACTTTAAAAAAAATTCGAGCTCCTTTTATTTTTGAGAATATAATATTCTGTTAGCCAAGTAATCTAATTGCCACTCCAATTATTGCCGCCACGATGCCAATTATCCAAAATCGCATTGTAATTTTATAATGAGGCCAGCCCTTGGCTTCAAAGTGATGGTGAATAGGAGCAGCTAAAAAAAGTTTTTTACGGCAAATTTTTCGGGAAAGAAGCTGAAGAATTACCGAACCGGATTCAATTACCAGTAAAAAACCGATTACTGGTAAAACCAAAACAGAATCGGTTAAAAAGGCAACTACGGTTAAAGCGGAGCAAAGACCCATTATGCCTGTTTCTCCCATATAAAACCTGGCCGGAGGAATATTGAACCAAAGAAAAGCTAAAATTGCCCCGGTAACTACTACGCAAAAGGCGGCTATATTAATTTGTCCGTTGAATAAAGCAATAGCGCCGAAAGCGGCAAAAATTACAGCAAATGCGCCACCGGCTAAACCGTCTAAACCATCAATTACTCCTCCGCTATAGGTTGCGAGCATCACTAAAATAAAAAAAGGAATATACCAAACGCCCATAAAAAAATCTCCATTACTGGGAATATGCAGAGCGCTATATCCTAATTTATAATAAAACCACCAACCGCCGATTAGTCCAATTAAGGCAACTAAAAATAATCTATATCGTAACCGTAAACCGCCGCCGATATATTTTCCCTTACCCGAGACCTGCAAAATATCATCTGCTATTCCCACTAAAGACGCAGAAATTAAGGCAAAAAGCGGCAGCCAGGTCTGGGATCTACTTAAAAAATTTAATTCTTGAAACCAGTAAATATTTGTTTTAGAAAGAAAAAAGAAAAAAAACGCCAAAAATAAAGTAGTTCCCCAGATAAGCAATCCGCCAAATCTCGGAACATTGGCTTCCCCTTGACTATGGAACTTCTGAAAATAAACAAGGTTTTCGCCATCTATTGATTTTGTTCTGATTTCCTTCCGCCAAAGCTTATGTTTATATAAAAAATGAGTAAGAAGCGGCGTCAACCAAAAAGCCAAAATAAAACTAAGCGCTCCCAAAGTAAAAATTTTAATAACATCTATAGTAATTTCGTTCATTGTCTTATTATTGCAGCTTACGCTGCATAATTACGGCATTCGGTTGGAGAAGAAAAATGAATTTTTCTTCTCCTCCCTCATTTGTAATTATAGTACTTTCTTCTTTTTTATTCAAAAAAAAAGGCGTAGAGTTTTTTATTTCTTCTACGCCTGTTCGGGTTTTACTTTAAAAAGCGGCTGGCCATACTCAATTGCTTCGCCATTTTCAGCAAGTATCTCCACAATCTGACCTGTGACTTCTGCGTTAATTTGGTTCATTACCTTCATCGCCTCTATTATACATACTGTAATTTCCGGCGTAACGTTTGAACCTATTTCAACATAAGGATCAGAATCCGGGCCCGGCGATGCATAAAATGTTCCTGGGAACGGTGACTTTATAACCTCCAAACCTTCATCGGGACTGCTGCTTTCAAGAAATTGCCCAATCCCTGGATTAGGAAGCGCGTTTGTCTGAGCGCCTGCGCGCTTCAAAAGAACTTTATCGTTACCATGGATTATTTCAATCTCTACCAGATTATGGGTCTCCATTAACGCAATAAACTCTTTTATCTTTTGAAAATCAAAATTTTTATTTTCTTGTCCCATTACTACTCCTTCAAATCTACAGACTTTTTATACTTTAAAAAGAACTATGATTTTAAATATTACTATATTCTCTAAAAATGTCAAGCAAAAACTAAAAATTTTAATTCTCGTTTAAGGCGTCTATTATTTTTTGCATCTCCCCAAAACGGTCATTTGTTCCTAAAACAACATTAACAAAATAACCATCCCTTTTGGGTTCTTTCATAATTATAAGAAGACAGCCGGATGCTGCCGGCGCCCAGCCAGTTTTTCCACCAATAATTTCCGGCACTTTTTCTAAAAGTTTATTTGTATTCTCGGGGATAAAATGATGAAACGCGCCATTCGGCCTTAAAACACTATAGGATTGATTGTCGGTAACTTCAAAAATTTGGGGATATCTTTCTAATATATATTTAGCAAGTTTTACTAAATCTCGGGCAGTAGAATAGTTTATCGATTTAGTTGGGTCGTCTGGTTCAAGTCCTGTCGGATTAAAAAAACGGGTGCTATCAAGCCCCAAATTTTCAGCGTTAATGTTCATCAAGCCAACAAATCCTTCCTCGCCAATCGGCTCGGTTAAAGCGAAAGCAGCATCGTTATCTGATTCAATCAGCATCATATAAAGTAAGTTTTCAACTGACATTTTTTCTCCTTCTTTTAAACTGCCCCACTTGGAATTGCCTTCCTGTTCAACCGCCTCTTTGCTTATTGTTATAATTTGGGAAAAATTATAAGTTTGTTTAAGGTCAAAAACCACCAAAGCTGTCATTAACTTGGATATAGAAGCAATGGGAAGAAATTTTTCTGAGTTCTGTTCAAACAAAATCTCTTCATTTCCTTTGTTATCAATCTCGGCTGAAATTGCCGCTCTGGCATTAATCTTTAAGTTTTTAAAATTTTCTGCCCGTAGTTTTTTTTGTTTTAAATTTTTTAATTGTTTATCAAGAAACTGCTGGTTAATTTGAGCGCTAAGCATCCTGGGATTAGTGGTTATTTCTTGTAAAAAACAAAAATTTTCAACATCTTTTGCCAAGATATTCATCCCCCACCAAAAGGGCAGACCTAAAATAATAGAAACCAACAAAATTATTATTCTTCTTGTCATGGGATTATTTTCTCTTTCTTGTTTCCTCTAATTTAATTCTTAATTCCTTTAATTGTTCTTCTGTAACTTCCGAAGGGCTATCCATCATTAAGTCTCTGCTGTCTCCTGTCTTGGGAAAGGCAATAACCTCGCGGATATTCGGTTCGTTGAACAAAATAGCTAAAAATCTATCAAGACCGGGAGCAATTCCGCCATGGGGAGGAACGCCATATTTAAACGCTTCTAATAAATGACCGAATTTTTGGCGGATTTCTGCTTTTTTATGGCCCATTACTTCAAAAACCGCTTCTAAAATTTCGGGCTTATAAGACCTCAAGCTTCCTCCGCCGATTTCATAGCCGTTTAGGACAAAATCGTATTGATAAGCTAAAATTTTATCCGGCTCTTTTTTGATTTTTTTTAGATTTTCAGTCTGGGGTCGGGTAAATGGATGATGAACAGCAGTCCATTTTTTTTCTTGCTTGCTCCACTCAAACATTGGAAAATCAACAATAAAGGCAAAAGCTAACTCGTCTGGGTTATTTTTATTTTTTCTTAAATCTGGCTTATCTGTATTATATTTTTCCATTACTCTTTTATAGGAAATTCTGGGAAAAGGAATTTTTTGAATTTTCTTTTCCGGGAATAATTTTTTAACTAAAGCTATATAAAGCTGTTCTGTTAAATCTAAAATTTCTTTTTGGTCCACAAACGACATTTCCAAATCTAATTGGGTAAATTCTGCCTGCCTGTCAGCCCGGGGGTCTTCATCCCGGAAACAGCGCGCAATCTGAAAGTATTTTTCAATGCCAGCCACTTGTAATAACTGCTTATATTGCTGGGGCGATTGGGGCAAGGCGTAAAATTTTCCCGGCTCTAATCTTGAAGGAACTATAAAATCTCTGGCGCCTTCCGGTGTTGATTTAGTTAAAATCGGGGTCTCTATTTCAACAAAATCTTCTTTCTGAAGAAAACCTCGCATAAACTTAATAACTCTCGCCCGCTCTATCAAGTTCTTCTTCATTCTCTCTCTTCTCAAATCCAAATAGCGATATTTCATTCTCTTTTCTTCGTTTATTTCGTAGCCATCGCCTTCAATAGAAAAAGGCAAGGTTTTTGCTTTAGATAAAATTTCTAATTCTTCTATCGAAATTTCAATACCACCTGTTTCAATTTTGGGATTTACCATCCTGGGAGGTCTTTTTGAAACTTTACCTACTGCCTCTATCACCCACTCCGGTCGAAGTTCTTTCGTCAATTCGTAAGCTTTCTCATTTTTAGGGACGCAAACCAATTGTAAAATCCCGCTTCTATCCCGAAGGTCAATAAAAAT
Source organism: uncultured Candidatus Saccharibacteria bacterium (assembly GCA_964418955.1). Classification (GTDB taxonomy): domain Bacteria; phylum Patescibacteriota; class Minisyncoccia; order Minisyncoccales; family GWA2-38-27; genus CAYLWZ01. The sequence goes on from CAYQNN010000002.1 coordinate 22,476, forward strand.
AATTTTCCCGTGCGACCTGATAGAATCAACCCATCCGGAAACTTTAATATTTTTACCAAGATATTTGATTGTTTTTATATTGAGAATCCTGTCCATTAAATCTATTATATACATATTTTTACTATTTGAAAATACCTCTAATTTATCTGTGTTATTGACAAGACATTAAGGGAATGATAAGCTATTTTTTACAGTTGGGGAAAACTGTTTTTTATTTCTAGCTCTTTAAAAAAAGAACGCAAGCGAAAAAAAGCAAAATCTTAACAGAAACCGTCGTAGGAAAGAAAACAAAAACCTAACAACCAAAAGCGCGGGGATAACCTCCGCGCTTTTTAATTAAAATATAACAAGGATATTGTTTATTAATAAAAGTGTGCAAGGTAGAACCTTGATGTTTCATTAACCCTTGACAAGCTCTTTTGCTTTTCTATAATCAATATAATAGAGAATGTAATTGTTCTTGTCGTAGCTCATTAAATTAAATTTATAAGGAGATCTATTTAAAAAAAGCTTTTCAATACCCTCCTCCGAAGCCAGATTCTAATTCCTTGATGTAGGGGAATAAAAGAATCTGGCTTTTTAATTTTCTGGCTTGACAATATCTTTAAATTTATATAAAATAAGAAATTGTTGGTCTTTAATAATAGAATAGAGGAAATAAATTTTGGAGGATTATCTATGGACGGTTCAAAATTTAATAATTGCAATGGAGAAGTATTTTTCGGAGCAGTAACTAAAAGCTGCGCAGTCATTGTGGGCAGGAGTAAAAGGACCGTAAGAGAGCAGCTTGCTAAACGAGGCGTTGCAAAACCTAACGTTGCTATGTTTAAATGTCAGCAAAGCGGTAACGATGCTCTAAAGAAAAAATTGCTAAACAGGCCAAGATTTAAACTAACATCCCACCATCATTTAGTTTTAACGAAAGCCGGTCTCAGCTTCATTTTACAAAATGAAGCAAGCTAATCCCCAAATAAATAACGGAATTTTTAAAGAAAGGTGCAAAAATGGAAAATGGAAGTTCAAAAAAAGGACGCACGACTGGAAAAAATAAGGACAGACCAAAAAAATCGCGCTTGAAATTCCCAACTGAAAATCCAACAATACCAATTAGAAAATGCCCAACTGTCTTCGGACCTCAAGAAGACCCACAGGGGAATTTAGTAAACTTATTCATGGGAAGGCATTGATAAAAAAAGTAGATATACCAAAGTTCTTTAGGAAAATCGGCTTTAGCCATCAAATCAAATTTAAATTCTGAAAGGAGACAAAAAATGAGAAAGAACGTATTAATTTTGGTAATGGTTGTTTTGATTAGTGGAATCTGGCTTCTGGGAGGATGTGAAAGCGATACTCAAACCGGGGCTCTTCTCGGAACCGGCATCGGAGCTGGCGTTGGCGCTTTAGCGGGCGGCGATACCGAATCTACTTTAATTGGCGGAGCAATAGGCGGCGCAGCCGGTTATATGCTTGGCAATGAAGGAGATAAAAAATCTGCAACGACTGACAGGGAAACGATACGGCAAGAAATGAATGTTATCACCAAAAACGTTACTTGCAACAATGGCTCAATTATTCAAGTAAGATTGGCAAGGGACGGCGTTGGATACAGGGGCCCAAGAGGCGAATATTATTCAACACTACCGACCGAAGATCAGTTAAGGCCGGTTTACGGGTTTTAACTACTCTCCAAAAAACAATCAGAGGCGCGGAAGATTATTTAAAATCAACCGCGCTCTTTTTTTGGAGCTCTTTGTGACTTGCCCTGAGCTTGCCGAAGGAGCCTGCCCTGAGCGAGCGAAGCGAGCCGAAGGGTTGACAAAATCTATAAATTTGCTACAATAAAGATAGTAAATCTATATAATTGCTTCGCTCGGCTGAAATGAAAATAAACTTTCATTTCTTCCTCACTTGCAATTATCAAAATTAGCTTTTTAACAATCAGCATAATTTAATTTGAAAGGAGTCTTAAAGTGTTGGTACTAAGCAGACAAAAAGATGAATCTATTATAATCGGCGATGATATAAGGGTTATGGTCGTCGATGTCAGGGGCGATAGGGTCCGTTTAGGAATTACCGCTCCGAGAGGCGTTCCTGTCCACCGAGAAGAAGTTTACGAAGCGATCCAAAGGGAAAAAAAAGAAAAACAAATTGAATAGAAAGGAATCTTGCCATGAATACCTCTAATTTGCTGAAAAAAAACAGAGGGCTGGAAAGGCAAATAGAAAAACTTATAGATTTAATCCAAGATCTTTTCAATGAAAATTCTCGCAGATCCGATCAAATCGAAGATTTATTGATAGAAAAAATTGGAATAAGAAATATGATTATTGATATATATTTTTTATTACTCCACGAAACCGAAGAAAATAACTTTCTGGAAATTAACCCAAAAAATTTGACTGATATCCTTAACGACATCCGCGTTTTGATAAAAGTTCTCTTACTCCAGCAAGAAAGTTTGGAAAGAGAAAATTATGCCCTTCGGGACATAATCAAAGGAAAAAAATAATCAAAACGCTCGTCTCCTGACGAGCGTTTTTTTATTCATATTCTATCAAATCAACTAAACTGTCGGACCTCCTGGCGCCGTTGGAGGTGGAGGAGTTGATCCCCCGTCTTTCTTCTTTGAACCTTTGCTTATATAATAAATTACTATTCCTACCACTACCACTGCTATTATTATCCAAATAATTGTTGACATAATTCAAAATTATTTATTTTTATTTTTTCGACCTTGTTTTTTTATGACCCATTGAAACAATTTACATTAATAATTGTTTCTTAATTTATTTTCCTCTCTTTATTTATTTATGTCAAGCAAGCCTGTGGAAAAGTCCGAGAAAGTGAAGTCCCCGACCCCTGCGCTATATACATTAATTAGAATTAAAATTTCGCTCTCCATTGCTCGCTCAGGTTATAAATATCCCCGGCGCCCATAATAATTACTACCTCCCCTCCCTGCAAATTCCTCTTTAGATAATTTTTTACTCTTCCTTCTGGCAAATAGATCGCTTGGGGTTTGTTGAGCTTCTTAATTAATTTTTCTGAGCTAACTTTCTTCTTTATTCCTCCTTTTTCCCTGCCGGCTACGTCATAAATATCAGTGATTATTAATTTATCTATTTGGGACTTGCTATGAGTTTGCCGAAGGAGCTTGCCCTGAGAGAGCGGAGTGAGTCGAAGGGCTTTGGAAAAAACATTAATAAAATCATTAAATAAATAAAAAGTTCTTTGGTATTGGTGGGGCTGAAAAATACACCAAATTTTCTTTTTTGGGAAGTATTCCCTTGCCGCTTCCAGGGTGGCTTTAATCTCGGTTGGATGGTGAGCGTAATCTGAAATAATAGTAATTTTCTTATTGCTAATTATTCCTTTCTCTATTTCAAAGCGCCGCCAAGCGCCTTTGTATTGAGATAACGCTTTAAATGAAACTTTGTCTGAAACTTTCAAAGCCCGAGCCACTGTTAAAGCGGCTAAAGCATTATAGACATTATGTTCTCCTGGTATTTTTAGAATTTTTTTTAATCTTTCTGCTTCTTTCTGTTTTATTGAAAACTCTCTAATTGAAAATTTATTAAATCCCGCTGGAAGCGGAAGGAAATTGGAAATTTTTTTGATATTTCTATCATCTCTATTCGCTATCAACACTCCGTCTTCTGGAAGATGCTCTATATATTCTTTAAAAGTTTTTAAAATATGCTTCAAATTCTTGTAATAATCAAGATGTTCTCTTTCAATGTTGGTTAAAACTATAATCTTGGGCCAATAATTTAAAAAAGATGCCTGCCATTCATCTGCCTCAATAACTAAATACTCGCTCTTCCCTATTCTAAAATTAGTCTGGCCAAATTCTTTTAACTTGGTGCCGATAATTACTGTTGGGTCAAGCCCTGCTTTTATCAAAATAGAAGCTGCCATTGCGCAGGTTGTGCTTTTTCCGTGGGTGCCGGAAATTGCAATGGTAAAATATTTTTTTGTTAATCCTCCCAACGCTTCGGGATAGCTTTGGATTTTAATGCCCAACTTTTTCGCTTTCTTAATTTCCGGATTATCTGGCTGAACCGCCGGACTATAAATTACTAAATCAGCGTCATCTGACAGGTTTTTAGCCAAATGCCGCGCAATAAAAATTTTGGCTCCTGATTTTTTCAGGAAATCGGTAATTTCCGAAGACGCTAAATCAGAACCGCTAACCCGATGCCTTTTTGCTAAATAATACTGGGCAAGGGCAGATACACCTATCCCGCCGATGCCAACAAAATGTATTCTCATTTTTCAGATTCTAAATTATGAGATTCTAAGATTGTATATTCTGGCCCCCTCTTTTTTAAGATGCTTTCCATCGCTTCAATTGAATTAGCCGAGAAGCTCAGATTAATATTTTCATTAACAACCGGCCTTTCTTCCGGTTCAATTCGTTTCCACTCCCACTGCTTAATTCTTCCCAAAGTGATATGAGGAGAAAATGTTCTATTTTCAGCAGAAAAACTGGCATTTGCCGAATCAGACAAGGATTTATCTAAATTATCTTTTAAAGAAGCGAATTCTTTTGATTTTTCCCCTATCGCCCAAATCATCTTGGGCGGTCTTTTATCAAGAGTTTGCCCCGCCCGAGGCAAAGGTCCATAACAAATCTTAATTAAATTAACTAAAAATGGCGGCTGCTTAGACGCTACCTTTTTAACAATATTACAGATATCCAAAAGTTCGTCATTATTAACATACCCAATAAAATCCAGCGTAATATGAATATTTCTTATTTTCGTCCATCTAATCGGCCCCATATCAGCCCCGCTGGAAGCGGGACGTTGCAGAGTAAATAATTCTTCAATCTTTTTCTGATATTCAGCCAATTTTTTCTTTATATCTTCCGGTAGATTTATAGCGACAAAAATACGATGTCTTTGCATAATAATTTATTTTACTAAAATAAGTAAAATCTGGCAACAATCGTAATATGATATAATTATACCCCTCTAAAATTCACGACCGTGAATTTTAGAGGGGTATAATTTTTTCTTTAGAAAAATTAAAAATAATGGTAAAATTATAATGATGAAAGAAGCGTATCTTTACAAAAAATTAAAAAACCCCGAAGGAAAGCCCTCGGCTTTCTACGGGGCAAGTAAAAAAGTTCTATGCCAAAATTGCAGCCATTACTGTGTTTTAAATCCAGGGTAAACTGGAATATGCGGCGTTAGAAAAAATATTGATGGTAAATTATATTCTTTGGTTTACGGAAAAGCTTGTGCTCTAAATATTGACCCAATTGAAAAAAAGCCTTTTTACCATTTCCTGCCTGGTTCTTATTCTCTGTCAATAGCCACTGTTGGCTGTAATTTTTTTTGTTATTCCTGCCAAAATTGGCAAATTTCTCAGGGTCCAAAAATTTCCAAAGAAATCGTGGGAGACCCCATCTCCCCCGCTGAAATCGTGGAAACTGCCATTAAAAATAATTTGCTTTCTATTTCATATACCTATACCGAACCAACGATTTTTTTAGAGTATGCTTTAGATATAATGAAACTGGCTAAAAAGTCCGGCTTGAAAAACCTTTGGGTGACTAATGGTTTTATGTCAGAAGAAGCGTTTGATTTAGTCTCACCCTACTTAGACGCCGCTAATGTTGATTTAAAAAGTTTTTCCGACAAATTTTATCAAAAATACTGCGGCGGGAAATTACAACCTATTCTTAATACCTTGAAAAGAATGAAAGCAAAAAAAATCTGGATAGAAATAACAACTTTGGTTATTCCAACTTTAAATGACTCGGAAGAAAATTTTAAAAAAACCGCTAAATTTATAAAAGAAGAATTGGGGGCAGAAACTCCCTGGCACATTTCAAAATTTTTCGGTCCAATTTCTTGGAAATTCCAAAACATCCCTGATACGCCAACCGAAACACTTAAAATGGCCGAGAAAATCGGCAGAAAGATTGGTTTAAAAAACATTCATCTTGGAAATATATGACCCCGTAGAGAAATTTCGACTGGATTTTTTCTTCAAAAAAAATCAAAAACAATACGGGATAAAACAACAAATCTAAGCTTATTAAAATTACAAAGAATCTCGATATATTAAATTTTTATTATTGTCGAAATTCTTCTACGGGGTATGATAAAATTCGCTTGTTTTTCGCCCCATCCTCCTCTCTTGCTTCCGAACGTAGGTTCAGAAGAAGACAAAAGAAAAGTAAAGAAAACAATTGAAAGTTTAGAGGAGCTGGGTAAATCCTTAAACGAGACAAGTCCAGACGGCATAGTCATTTCTTCTCCTCACCCCGACTGGGGATTTAATGTGCCGCTCCACTTTTTAGCTCCGGATTTTAAAGGAGAGATAAAAACTTTCTTAACGGGGATTGAATCACCGATATCTCATTTTGAGAAAGGAAAAGAATTTTATTTAAAAATTAAAAATTTAAAATCAAAAATTGCCCTCGTAGCCAGTGGGGATTTATCCCACTGCTTGAAGGAAGATGGTCCTTATGGTTTTAATCCCGATGGTCCTAAATTTGATAAAGCTCTAATAGAATTTTTAAAGAAAAAAGATATTGAAAATTTTTTTAAATTAGACGAAATGTACCCGGAAGCAGGAGAATGCGGCTTGCGTTCTTTTTCTTTCCTTTTGGGCATTCTGGAAAGTGCCAATATTAACTGGCAACCAGAAATTTTATCTTACGAAGGTCCTTTCGGGGTTGGCTATTTGGCAGCAAACCTTACCCTATTAAATAGCGCTGGAAGCAATTTAACGGGTAAAAATTAAAATGAAATTTATTATAAAAAACACGTCAAGAGAAAATCCAATAAATTTACTGAGAAAAGTTAGTTATTATTTTCAAGGAGAAAAAAATTCCGAGCTTTCTTTCGTTAGACAGATAGAAAGAAGCGGTTATCCCAGATTCCATCTTTATATCAAAGCTAATGAAAATAATGAATTAACGTTTAACTTGCATCTTGACCAAAAAAGGCCGGTTTATAAAACTGCTCATGACCATGCGGCGGAATACGAAGGCAAGGTAATAGAAACCGAAGCAGAAAGAATTAAAGACCTCTTAGCAAAAGGTCTAAACAAATTTTAGAATAATATGTCCTTATATATTTCTCTCGCCAAAAAGGCGGTGGAAGATTATATTGAAGAAGAAAAGATTATTCCGCCGCCGGAAAATTTACCAAAAGCTCTTTTAGTTAAAAAAGCAGGCATTTTTGTAACAATTGAAAAAAATGGAGAACTAAAGGGATGCATAGGAACTTATCTGCCGACCAAAGAAAATATTGCTAAAGAAATTATTTATAATGCCATTGCCGCCGCCACTGAAGATTATCGCTTCGGTTCAATCCGAAAAGAAGAACTCCCTGAACTTTCCTATACTGTTTATATTTTAAATAAACCTGAATTAATTAAAAATGTTGAAGACCCGGCAAAATTTTCTGAAGAAAAACTTAGACAGGCGGGATTAGACCCTAAAAAATATGGCATAATAGTAAAAACAGCGCCCATTTCAGGGCCGGAAACCGATGTTATCTTCAACGGCCATACTCCTCTAAAATCAGGACTCTTGCTTCCGGACTTAGAGGGTGTGGATACGGCCGAACAACAGATTTCCATCGCCTGCCAAAAAGGAGATATTAATCCGACAATAGAAAAAATTATAATTTATAAATTTACCGTAGAAAAATTTACAGAAAATGACTAACCAAAAAATTGCTAAAATATTTTATGAAATAGCTGACCTTTTGGAAATAAAGGGAATCAATTTTAAACCAAGGGCTTACCGCAGGGCAGCAAAATCTTTAGAAAATTTAGAGAAAGATATTTCTTTTATTAAAAAAGAAAAAGGAATCAAGGGAATTAAAGAAATATCCAGCATTGGGAAAAGTATTGCTGATAAAATAGAAGAATATCTAAAAAAAGGAAAAATTAAGTATTATGAAAAATTAAAAGAAGAAACTGCTATCCGCCAGATAATCACTCATTTTTTTAAAACTAAAGGAGTTTCATTGGCCGAACTTAAAAAGAGCGCTAAAAAAAGCAAAATAGTTTACTCAAGATTTACCAAACCGGCTAAACAGCTTTTAGAGCTGGCCGGTTCTATTGAAAAAGCAAAGAAAGCAATTGATAAAGTCGCTGAATGGGCAAAATCAAGAGATTTGGATTATGCCATAGAAACGGTTTTTAAAAAATGGTTAGAATTAGACAAATTAAAGCCAAAAGAAATAGTAAAAAAACCATTTTACAGAAAAAATCCGATGGTTTGGTCGGAAACAAAAAGAAAATGGTATGTAATTGACGATGGCGGCGAATGGTTAGAATTTGCCGGAAAAGAATCTGATATTGAGTGGCGAATAGCAAAATAGAAAAACATTTATGGAAAAGCTAAAAATTATCTTTCTCGGCACTCCAAAATTTGGAGCGACTATTTTAAAAGGGCTTATCGAAAATAACTATAAGCCAGTTTTGGTTATTACCGCTCCAGATAAACCCGTTGGCAGAAAGCAAGTTCTAACTCCTCCGCCAGTAAAAACCATTGCGGAAAAACATAAAATTTCAGTTGAGCAGCCGCCAAAAATTAGAAATTGGAAAGCAGCCCTCCAGGAAGTCCGCCCGAAGGCGTCCAGAGAAATTGGAAATTTAAAACCAGACTTGGGGATCGTTGCGGCATATGGCCAGATAATACCACAAAATATATTAACTATCCCCAAATATGGTTTTTTAAATGTTCATCCTTCTCTTTTGCCAAAATATCGAGGGGCCAGTCCAATCCAAGCCGCTATTTTGAACGGAGACGAGAAAACTGGCCTAACTATAATTTTAATGGATGAAAAAATGGATCATGGGAAAATAGTTTCCAGTTCTCAATTTCTAATTTCCGATAAAAAAATTACTTGCCCAGAACTCTCTCAAAAATTAGCCGAGTTGGGAGCTAATCTCCTTAAAGAAACGATCCCGAAATGGGTAAAAGGTGAGATTAAGCCAAAAGCCCAAAATGAAAAAAATGCTACTTACACGAAAATTATTAAAAAAGAGGATGGTAAAATTGACTGGTCAAAACCAGCCGAAGAAATTGAAAGGCAAATCAGAGCTTTTACTCCCTGGCCGGGGAGCTTTACTTTTTGGCAAAAACCTGCCCGCAATGCCTCCGGCATAGCCGTTGCAAGCGGGAATGATAAAACTTTTAGAGTAAAAATATTGGAAGCTGATGTCTTAAAAAACAAAATTCCCTCAAAGATTTGCTTTAAATGCGGAAAAGATTACTTAATGATTAAAAAACTTCAGCCGGAAGGTAAAAAACCTGTGACGGCCGAAGATTTTTTAAGAGGATACCATGAATTATTCTGAGTTAAAAAAAGGAGGGCTAATTATTATTAATAATCAGCCCCACGAAATAATTGAAACTTCTTCAATGTTCAAAGGAAGAGGCCATTCTGTTTTACAAGCAAAACTAAAAAACCTAATAACGGGAAACATAATTTCCAAGACCTTTCATCCATCAGATATTTTTGAAGAAGCCGAACTTTCAATAATAAAAGCTAAATTTCTTTATTCCCACCGGGATAAATTTTTCTTTTGCCAAGAAAATAATCCTCAAAATAGATTTGATCTGACTAAAGAACAAATTGGAGCTATTGCTAAGCTTCTAAAACCAAATCAAATTATTAAAGGAATGATTTTCAAGAATAAAATAATCAATATTTTATTGCCAATTAAAATCCAATTAAAAGTAGCTCAAGCTCCCCCAGGGATTAAAGGAGACAGAGCCCAAGGAGGAAACAAAATTGTTATTTTAGAAACCGGAAGCGAAATGAATGTTCCCTTATTTATCAAAGAAGGAGATATTATTGAAATCAACACAGAGAAAGAAGAATACGTTCGCCGAATTGAAAAAAAGATATAGTTATTTTTAAAGGATAAATATATCTCGCAAAAAAAAGAAATGTCGCACAATAAAACACGGATAATTAATAGCCGTGTTTTACTTTTCTCTTTTTCTTTTTTCTGCCCGCCTTACTTCTTCTTCGTTTAAGCCGAAATGATGGGCAATTTCATGCCAAACCGTATTTTTTACAATTCTTTTGATATCATTTTCAGAACGGGCAACTCGTTCAATCACTTTTTTAAAAATAGTTATTTTGTCAGGCAAAACCTGACCATAACTACCTCTTTTCGTCTGAGGAACGCCTTCATATAAACCAAAAAGCGAAAAACCTTTCTTAATTTTAACTTTTCTCAACTGGAAAAAAGTCGGTTCGTTTTCAATACAAATCTCTACATTCTCCAATTTTTTTAAAAACTTTGCCGGAATTGCTTTAATTCCCTCATTGACAAGTTCTCCAAATTTCTCTGTATTCATATTTAGATTTTACCCCTATCTTTATAAAAAGACCACCCATTGTAT
>CAYQNN010000003.1:0-27438 GCA_964418955.1 uncultured Candidatus Saccharibacteria bacterium
GAAGGAGCGGAAAGAAACAAGGCATATAATGCTTACAATGCCGCTTTAGTGGCAATCAACCCAAAGAACGGCCAGATTTTAGCTATGGTCGGCTCAAAAGATTGGTACGCCGAAGAACCGGAAGGATGCAACGAAAAAACAGGCAAATGCAAATTTGACCCGAAAGTTAACGTAGCTACTTATAGAATAGGACGCCAGCCCGGCTCTTCTTTCAAACCTTTTGTTTATGCTACTGCTTTTCAGAAAGGATACGACGACAAATATATCGTTATTGACGAAAAAACGGATTTCGGGGTTTGGGGAGGAAAACATTATATGCCGGAAAATTATGACGGGATATTTAGGGGACAGGTAACCTTAAGGCAGGCGTTAGCTCAATCTTTAAATATCCCTTCCGTTAAAGTTTTAGTCAATTTAGCCGGCATATCAAAAAGCATAGAAAACGCCAAAAAATTCGGAATTACCACCCTGAATAAACCCAACTCTTTTTACGGACCCTCTCTTGTTTTAGGGGGAGGGGAGGTCAAACTATTTGATATGGTTTCTGCTTACGGAGTTTTTCCAACCGAAGGATTAAAAATATCTCCGGTTTCCATCTTGAGAATTGAGGACTCTAAAGAAAATATAATTGAAGAATCAAAAATAAGCCCTAAAAGGGTTTTGGAAAAAGAACCGGCCCGGCTAATTAATAGCATTCTTTCAGATAATGAAGCTCGAACCCCAATGTTTGGCAGCCATTCGCCTTTATATTTTGAAAACTATGAAGTGGCGGCTAAAACAGGGACAACCGATAATTGGAGAGACGCTTGGACCATCGGCTATACTCCTTCAATTGTAGTTGGCGTCTGGGCTGGAAATAGCGACAATACGCCAATGGCTAAACAACCAGGCGTAATGATATCAACGCCAATGTGGCATCGGTTTATGGCAAAAGCATTATTAAAGTTTCCCAAAGAAAATTTTACCCCGATAGAAATTTCTGAATTCAAGCAAAACTACTTCACGACTACCCCGCTATAATTAAAAACCTTCCAATTTTTTAAAAAATAATCGGTTGCCCAATAAAGTCGACCAGATAGGGGATCATTTATAATAATTTTAGAAGGATTGTCTTCAGGGCCAATAAAACCAATTACTGTCCTTACGTGGGTTTGTTTAAAAGCCAAAATGTATTTTCCTTCAAGGGTGTACCAAGAACAATCGGTGAGATTCCCAGTAGGCAAAACACCCCAAAACACCACCGGATTTCCCGTTTTAATTTCTCGAGTTAAATCCTTAATCCCCCAACCGGAAAAAGCTCCAGTGTCCTTTCTCCATGTTTGAGCAGCTTTGGCTACCGGTTCCCAATATACCCCATATCCAGACAGACACATTTTACCATCAATATCTCCTACGTATTTCTGATAAGGATCGCCCCAAATATTTTCTTTACGAGGGGTTAAGTCATATCCGATTTTATCCATTATTTCAGTTTCTGAAACAAAAATTCCCTTCCCAGCCAAAGCCATTTTTAAAGAAGCTGCTTCGCAAGAAAGATTACGGTCTTGCCAATCTAGGGAAATCCTAATCATTGTTAATTCTGGTTCAGTTTCAGTTTTTGCTGTTTTTTCCTCGGAAAAATTATTATATTCAATTTGCTTGCCATTACTTCCGGTTTCTGCTTCTGCCGAGATTGCCTCGGGATCGGGAATTGTTTTAAAAGTAAATTGGAAAGAGTTGCTTTTTTTTAAACCAAACCCTCTTATGTTTTCTAATTTAACTTCGTATTGGACGTCTGGTTTTAATTCAACGGCTGGAGCAAAAATTAAAGTTTTAAATAGATGATTCTTTATTAAAGCATCTTTAAATTTCCACTCTCCATGAACTTCGGGAGAAATTAAATGTTGAATTTCTTTTCTTTTAATCGGTTTATCAAAATTTATTACTAAAAAAGAATCTAATAAAACATTCGTTTTTCCTTCTTCGGGATAAAAATTGATAACCATAGGCGGAGAAGTTAAAACAAAAATTTTATCAAGCGCTACCAGAAAAATAGTAAAAATAATACAAAAGACAGAAAAAATTAAAAAACAAATTAAGTAACGGTCTATTTTTGCCATTTTATCAATTAAATTTTTGTTTTACTTCTTTAGAAATTTTATCATATTCTTGGCATAAAGTAATCCTGAAATATCTTTGTTTTCAATTATTACACTTTTAATCTTTTGTTGCTTTTTCTCTTTATGATATAATAAATAAATCAAATATTAAAAAGAAACAAGTTCCTCGCAAGCGAGAGCAAAAATCAAAATGCAATTCAAAATGCAAAAAGAGAAAAAAGATAAAAAGAATACTCTTTTTACATTAAAGCCACTTTACATTTTACTTTTTCATTTTGCGTTTTGATATTTGCATTTTGCATTATTTATTATGGCTAAATATCCAAAAGAACAACTTTGGGAACTTTACAAAGAACTCCCCGAAGAATTAAAAGAAGCTGTTTTCTCCGAAAAAACGGCAAATAATATTTATAACAGCTGTAAAAGAAATGGATTAAAAGATGAAGAAAAGATTTCTCAAGTTTCTGAAAATGTGGGCTATGTTTTGCTCGGGCTGGCTGCTCCCGAAGAGTTCAAAAAAATACTTTTAAAAGAAGTTAAATTAAAAAAGGAAAAGGCAGAAAAAATTTATCGGGAAATAATTAGATTTGTCTTTTTCCCCTTGAAAGAAAACTTGGAAGAACTTTACAAAATAAAAATTGAAACTGGTCCTGAGTCCAAAACTGCTCCTTTGGCAGAAACCCCAGAAAAAAAATCAAGAAAGCAAGATACTTACAGAGAACAAACTGAGTAGTTTGTAGTTTGTATTTTGTATTCAGTATCTTGTATTTGCGCGGAAAATAAAAAATCTAAAACTAAATCTTTTACCGAATCACAGGGCTCATTAACTGAATTACAAAATCAATTATTAATTGCTCGAGATATTGGTTATTTAAAAAATGATGAATTTCAAAAAATTGCCGGACAAACAATCGTTATTAATAAACTGATAAACGAACTAAAAAGAATAAAATATACGAAATACTAAATACTAAATACAAGTTTATGCAATTTACTATCCCTCAATTTATTGAAAAAGAAGCAAAAATAGTCGGTCCTTTTACTTTTAAACAATTTATTTTCATCGGCTCTGCCGGAGCTATTTGTATCTTTTTTTATTTCACAGCGTCCCTGCCTATTTTTATAATGGCAACGATAGTTTTATTGGGAAGCGCCTTTGCTTTAGCTTTTTTAAAAATTAAAAAAACTCCTTTCCCTATTGTTATAAAAAACTTCTTTATTTTCCTTTCAAAGCCGAAAATTTATCTTTGGAAGAAAAAAAGCTTTACCCCAAGGGTGTTAAAAAAAGAAAAAGAAATTAAAAAAGAAAAAGAAATTGTTAAAAAAGGGTCTTCTTTAAAGCTTAGCGAGAAAGGAAGATTGGGAGAATTGCTTACCAATATAGAAACTAAAAAAAGATAATATGCCAGAACTTTCTACTCAAAAATTTTTAGAATTTGACCAAATTAAAAACGGCGTCATTATCCTCAAAAATAAAGGATTGAGAATAGTTTTAATGGTTTCCTCTTTAAACTTTGCTCTAAAATCAGACGAAGAGCAAAACGCCATTTTATATCAATTCCAGGATTTTCTAAACTCCCTGGATTTTTCCTGCCAAATTCTTATCCAATCAAGGCGGCTTAATATTACCGGATATTTAGACAAACTGGAAAAAATTGAAAAAAAAGAAACAAACGAACTGCTTCAAATACAAATCGGCGAATACAGAAAATTTATTGGTCAAATAATGAGCGGCGGTTCAATTATGCAGAAAACTTTCTATGTGATAGTCCCTTTTTCTATTATGGAAATGCAAATGACCCAAGGAAAAAGAAAATTGCCAAAAATCCCCACTTTAACCGAAGGAGCGTTTCAAAGAGCGAGAATCCAGCTTCTTCAACGGGCAGAGTTTACGTCTTTAGGGTTAAGGGCCTGCGGGCTTGAAGCTATTCCTTTAAATAACCTGGAACTTATTGAACTTTTCTGGGGGCTGCATCATCAGTCAGAAGCGGAACAGGGCTATTATCCGGAATTTCCCGCCGAATTAAGCAAATAAAAAATAAACAATGAAATTTCCTTTTTTTAAAAATAAAACAAAAATTCCTGAAGAATTTTTCCAAAAAGAACCATTAAGGATTGCTGATATTGTTGCTCCTTCTTTTATTGAAGTCAAACAAAATTATATTAAAATAGGAGAACAATTTGCTAAAAGTTATTTTATTTTCTCCTATCCAAGATATTTAAGCACCGGCTGGCTTTCCCCGATAATCAATCTCAACACTCCGATGGATATTTCTTTCTATTTGCATCCAGTCGCCAGTGAAACAATTTTAAGAAAGCTAAGAAAAAAGGTTACCGAAGTCCAGGCAGAAATTTCAGAAAAAGAAGATAAGGGATTGATAAGAGACCCGACGTTAGAAACCGCTTTCCATGACTTAGAAGACCTGAGAGATAAACTCCAAACCGCTCAGGAAAGAATGTTCCGCTTCAGTTTATATATTACCGTCTATAGCGATAGGGAGGAAGAATTAAAGAATATAGAAATTAATTTACGGTCAATTTTAGAATCTCGTTTAATCTACATTAAGCCGGCTCTCTATCAGCAAAAAGAAGGGTTTATTTGCACCTCCCCTTACGATTTAGACCTTTTGGCGGTTTCAACCTTAATGAATACGGCTCCTCTTTCAAGCACCTTCCCTTTTATCTCTTTTGATTTAAGTTCAAATGAAGGAATTCTTTATGGAATTAACAAGCACAACAGCTCTTTGGTTTTATTCGACCGCTTTACTTTAGCCAACGCAAACGCTTGTATATTCGCTATTTCCGGTTCCGGAAAATCCTACGCAGTTAAACTAGAAACGTTAAGGTATCTGATGCTCGGAGTTGACATAATAATTATAGACCCAGAAAATGAATATAGATTTTTATCTGACGCAGTCGGGGGTTCTTTTTTTAATGTCTCCCTGGCCTCTCCTAATCATATCAATCCTTTTGACTTGCCCGTTCCGAGAGAAGATGAAAAACCGGAAGATGTTTTAAGGTCAAACATTATTAATTTAGTAGGGTTAATGAGGGTGATGCTCGGCGGACTCACTCCCGAGGAAGACGGCATTATGGACCGGGCGATCACGGAAACTTATGCCGCAAAAGATATTACCGCGGAAAGCGACGCAAAACTTTGGGGTAAAGAGCTCCCTTTCCCTTTAATGTCAGACCTTGAAGAAGTTCTTTTAGGAATGGAAGGAACCGATTCTTTGGTTAAACGAATCCAAAGATTTACTAAAGGAGTTTATTCTAGTTTTTTCAACCAACCTTCTAATATTGATATTAGTAAAAGATTAATTGTTTTTGGCATCCGCGATATGGAAGACGAACTTCGGCCTATGGCTCTCTTTATAGTTTTAAGATATATCTGGAAAACAATTACTTCAAAGCTGAAAAAAAGATTATTAATTATTGATGAGGCCTGGTGGCTGATGCAAAATGAAGACAGTGCTTCCTTCCTTTTTGGAACGGTGAAAAGAGCGAGAAAATATTGGCTGGGAGTAACTACCATTACCCAGGATGTTAATGATTTTATGAAATCAGAATACGGTCAGCCAATAATTACCAACTCTTCTTTGGCTATTTTATTTAAACAAAGCGCGGCTACTATTGAAACGGTTAAAAAGACTTTTAATTTGACCGATGAGGAAAAAATGATTTTGTTAGACACGCCGGTAGGCGAGGGGATATTTTTTGCCGGGACAAAGCATGTTTTAATCAAAATAATAGCTTCTTATACAGAAGACCAGATAATCACTACCGCTCCCGGAGAAATGGCTAAAATAAAAGAAGCCAAGAGACAATTAGGAAAATGAGGATTGCTCCAAAAATCATCGCCGGGATAGTTGTTGTAATAGTAATTGGGGCAGGATCTCTTCTTGTCATCTGGTTTTGGGACCCTTTCTGGAGCCCCTTCCGTCCTTCTCCTAATGAGGTCCTAAAAGAAACTTTAACTAATTTTGAAGAGCTTAAAACTTTTCATTTTAATGTTTCTTTTAAGAAAGAAATAAAACGTCTCCAACAAAAAGCTATCGAAAATTCTATGACTGTAAGCGGGGATTTAGATAATACTATCAAAGAAAATCTAAAATGGAAAGGAGAAACCACGATTGAAAACAGTTTTCCTAAAGGTCTTTTTTCCTTAAGTTGGGAAAAAATAATTATTGGGGAAAACTCCTGGTTCAGATTAATCTCTCCGCCTTCTTCTCAGTTTTCAGATATATTCACTTTTGATTTAGAAAAAATAAAAGACCTCTGGATTAAACTCGGAGAATCCAGTTTTGAAAACTTGTTCGGAAAATTTTCTGCCCCGCTTGAAATGGAGGTAATAAAAAAAATAGCCGCCAACGAAAGACTTTTCCAGTTTAAAAAGGTACTGCCGGATGAAAAAACCAACGGAGAAGAAACTTATCATTACCTTTTTGGTTTAAAAAAAGAAGATTTCTCGGAATTAGTCCCTGAAATATCTGAGCTTTTACCTATTGAAACCGAAGAGCTTAAAAAATTTAAAGAGATAGAAGCCGAAGTTTGGATTGGCAAAAAAGATAAATTACCTTATAAAATAAAACTTGAGGGTAAAATTAATCCGCAAGGAAGCGAAGAAATAATAACCATAACAAGCAACATTCGTCTTTCTAAATTTAACGCTCATTTTAAGATAGAACTACCTCAAGAGTTTAAACTTTTTGAAGATGTTTTTGGGACGGAAAAGTTTGATTTTTTTTCTTTCCCAAGATAATTAAAGATAATATTAAAACCGCGGCAAAGGAAGTAAAAAACAATTAGAATAATAAAATGCCGGAAAAAACACCCACAATTCAACCTACCCCTGAACCTCTTTCTGAACCTGCCCCGGAAGAAAAAAAACAGGCTCAATCTTCTGGTCCTGTTTTTACAGAAAACATACCAGAAAAAACTCCTGCCCCTAAGAAAAAAGGGGGATGGTTTAAAAAAATCCCTTCCGATGTTCTCCTTTCGCCCAGGGGGATGGTTCTGATTTTTTTTGCTTTAATAATGGAAATCATTGACGTTATTCCCATTCCTTTTATCGACCAATTATGGGAACTGCCTTTGGAAATAATTTTTATAACATTATTGATTATAATAGCCAAGGTTCCTTTAAAAAGCTGTTTAATCCCTTTTCTTATTGAACGGATTCCCGTCATAAGCGATATTCTTCCTACGTGGGTAATGCGAATGCTTATGTAATTAATCTAATGTCAAAGAACAAAAAAATAAAAATCTTTTTTTTCTTTTTGCTCCTTTTTTTGCTTTTACCCTTCACCTTCCCCGGGGTAGAGACGAAAGATTTAGGGGTTAACCCCGTTAGAAGCATAGTTTCTAACGGGGCAGGTTTTGTATATGCGTTAGAAATAAATTATCCAAGAATTCCTGGATTCATTCCTCCTCAAGATTTTATCAATAACCCCTCTGAAGATATTCTGTCTCTCTATATAAAATATATTTTTAATCTCGCTCTTTGGCTCGGGGGAATAATCGCCTTAGGAGGATTAATCTACGGCGGAATCCGCTATTTGATATCTACCGGCAAGCCGGAAGCGATAATTTCCGCCAGAGAGCAAATTACCGCCGCCTTTTTTGGCCTTTTAATTTTACTATCGTCCTATCTTATTTTAAACACTATAAGCCCTCAATTCACTGGTTTAAAATTAGAAAAACCATCGGCCATCCAAATACCGGAAACAACAATCGGCCCTCCTCCTCCGGTTGAAAGAATTAATACCTCTATTGACGTTGAAATGCCTTTCGGCAGAATAATAGACAAACTTTTTGAAACCTATATTTCAGATTACCCTGCCCCGCAACAAACAGAAACGCCAAGAATGGAAAGAATAGAAAATGACGTCAGGGCAATAATCTCTGAACAAAATTCCGGCATCGCCGATAATCTTAAAAGCCAAAGCGAGAACTTGAAGACGGAAGCGAATAATTGTAGATGTAATTTAATCAGGCCCGATCCTCCCTGTAATCATCCCGGCTGCGGCGACTGTCCGCCAAGATATTGCACTTGCGACCCTTGTAAAAATGTAAGGAATAATATTCAGGAAAACGAAGATAAAAACAAAGAAGAAATTAATAATCTGACAGCAAAAAACATAGAGATAGAAGAAGAAGTCCGTCTTTTAGAAGAAGAATTAGACCGTTTAAAAAGAGCGGAAAAATTTATTGAAGAATGCCGCTTAAGGTCGCTAACCAGCTTAGCCCAATTTTATTCTAAAAAAAATAGTTTTGACAAACAAAAATGGATTTTAAGAGAAACAAATTTTTGGGACGACGCAAGCATTGTATATTATACGGGCGAACGTACAACAAACGATTATGGTAATTGGTATTTTGCGCCAACCAAAGAAATAGCAAATGATTTTGCCACCTTTTACTGCGCGCTTGGCGGCACCTTAGAAGAAGCTCCTTTTTACCCAAGCTTCGCTCCAGATCAAGGAAGCATCAACGATGAAATGTCTCCAGAAGAAGTAGAAGATGTTATGTCTGAAGCAATGGCTTGTTCAGACGAGGCTCCGGTTGGAGAAATTATTGACAGGGCAGAAAGAGTAGCCCAGCTTTTAATAGATAAATTAGGACAATTGGTCGGAAAAGATAAAGAATTAATTAATGCCGTAGATAAACTTCAGGTTTTAGTCAGCCAGTGCAGCTCTCGAAGATGCACGCCAAGTTGCTACTGTACGGGCGGCAAGCATCCTTATTGCGTAGAAATAGGTTGCCTTGGCATCCCTTGTCCCCTGCCTGAAATCAACGACCAATTAAATAAAATCCAAAAAATTTGGGAAGAAATTAGAGATATAATAGAAGGCAAAGGAAACAATGATACCCCAACAGATATTGGCATTTTACCGATAATCAAAGAAATAGCGCCAGAAATACTCAAAGACCTGGAGGAAAAAGTTAGAATTCCAATGAAGAAATGCAGCAGCTCAAACTGGCTGGAGCAGGATAAAGCCCTGTTTAACTGCCGGCAAATCAAAGAAGCGACCGTCCCCCCAGAAAATCAAACGGTTAAAGATTGCTATCCAATAAAGAATTGGGGCGATCAGGGAGAAGAAACTCAAACCGAGTATGGCGATTGTTACGAGGAATGTTATTTAAAAAAGGGCATAGTTGAACACAGAAAATGCGTCCAGCAATGTCTGGACGAGAAAGCTCAACAATTAGGAGACGAAGATATTGCCCATTGCGCAAACCAACTTAATTTTTACTGCTGCCAAGCAGGGGGATAAATATGCAACCCATCACAACGGCTTTCCAACATTTTTATAATTATCTTATATCTATTGCCGGAATAATCGCCTTGGCTGCTTTAATTGTCGGCGGAATTCTTTATTTAACCTCGGCCGGAAAACCAGAACAAATAGATAGGGCGAAAAAACAAATTTTAGGAGCTTTTTTAGGAATTATTATTTTGTTTTCTTCTTATCTGATTTTGAGAACAATCAACCCGGAATTAGTAAAACTTAATCTTCCTCAACTACAACAAGTTGTTTTTAGTCCTCTCCAAGTTAAACCACCCGAAACTAAAGTCCCTGAACTTTTAGGAAGAGTTCAGGAAATTGCCAAACAGCTAAAAGAAAAAGTAATCCCGGGAATTAAAAATTCTATTCAGAATATTAAAAACCTGACCGACAAATGCGACTGTGAAAATACTCATTCCCTGTGTTATTGCGCCGGAGGAAGCTCGGACAGTCCCTGCCAGGCGCGTTACTGCTATGCCGGCCCGGGTTTTCAGCCCTGCCCGGATGAAACAGAAATAAAAGAAAACCAAAAAAACATTATTGCCTGGAAAGACGAAATCCTTTATTATAAAAATAGAGCCCTTGCCGAAACAGACGATTTAAAAGATGAAACAACAAAGGTATTAGATGAAAAAATCAGATACTATACCGAGGTCAAGGCGACTGAAACAGACGCAAGAGCTATTAAAGATTTTGAAGATAGAATAATTAAATTAGAAAAAGAAAAATCACTTAAAGAAACATTGGGAGCAAAACTTAAAGAATTAGCTGATTTAATTGGTAAAATAAGCGACCCGGCATCAGAATTAGGCCAGCTTCCAGATAAATGTTTGAGCAATGTGGAACATTTAGATGATAAAGGGAACCCGGATATATGCAAGCCGGGTTGTAAAAGCGGGGCTAAATGCCATGACTATAAAGAAGGATGCCAGCCGGATAAATGCTCGGGCGGTAATCCTTGCCCAACCAGCGATATTCAGGATAATCTCAAGAATATCCAAAATTTAAATCCTCAAATTACCTCGGTTTGTGATGAAATCCTTGATATAATAAAAGAAATAATAAATTTGAAAACAATTACTATATGATAAATAAAAATAAAAAATTGTTTCTCTTTTTTCTCTTCGCCTTATTAGTTTTTGCTTTTATTTTAAGCGCTCATCTTGTTCTCGCCGACACAGCGCCCAAAGGGCTTGAAGGACAATATCCCGAGGTTCAGGGATATAAACCAGAACTGGTGACCATTCCTATAGAAAAGTACGCTAAATATATTTTTAACTTTGCTATTTGGATAAGCGGATTTATCGCCTTGATAGTTTTAATTTACGCCGGTTTTGAATATTTTACCTCGGCTGGAAACCCGGGAAAAATACAAGACGCCAAGAATAGAATTTCGGCCGCTTTCCTCGGCTTAATTATTCTTTTCGGTTCTTATTTAATTTTAACAACTATCAATCCAGGACTAATCTCTTTCCGTCTTGAGAGATTAACTCCTATTATTTCTACTCTAAATCCCGGTGTCCTTGTTTGCCAGGGACAACCAAAAACAAAAGACGGGAATGACGCAGTAACGAGGGTATATCAACTTACCAATAATTTCCCCTATGAACCATATTGGAGACAAAGAGAAATAAAAGAAGAATTGGAGGAAATATTCAAAGAAATTTCTTCAAAATGTTATACGGTTATAACCGCAGGGAACATCAGGCCAGATCTTGATAATAAAATCACGGACATCTATTTTATCCCCGGGGAAAAACTGCAACAAGGAACAGGTTATTTGGCTTTATATGGGGCGATTCTTTATGAGGGACGAAACTTCCAAGATAAATCTCTTGCTTGCTATAATCATTTCCAAATATCGCCAGGAGGAGTATATGAGCCTGTGCATAGGGATCTTACAAAAGCTCCTTTTTATATCTCCGAGCCTTCTTCTATCAAGCCCTATATACTTAATTGGACGCCGGATGCTAACTGGCATGTCAGTTTATACCAAAAATCTAATTTTAATAAAGATATAGATTTAAAAGGAAGAAGGTATCCAGACCCAACGCATCCCTTTAAACCTGGGGACTGGTATCGCTGGGGAGATATGACTACTCTAACTGACTCTGATGTCGATGGAAAGACCGTTCCGCCTAAATCAATTTATGTTGAAGGAAATATTTTGGGTATTCTTTTCACCGCAGACGGAAGAAGCGAAGTATTTTCAAAGGGCGACAGTAATCTGATTAATAATAATAGCATAGTAGATTATGAGCCATGTATTACGCACCCGATAGATGGATGCCCTGAAGTCAAGGCTACGAGTCTTTTAATTATAAGCGCCGGACTTAACTAAAAAGTTTTAACCAAAATTAAAAAAGGACGTATTTTTATACGCCCTTTTCTTATTTTTAAATAAACTCTCCGCTAATGATAATAAGTTTTTTCGCTCCGGAAACAACTTTTTTATTTTCGCTCTTAGCGGAAAATATCTCACTTTTTCCCTTAGAGGTTAACAGAATTGCAAGGAGTTTTCCTCTAACGCCAATTTTTTGAGGCGATTGGCCAAGGTTAAACTCTTGGTAATAGGTATATTTATTTTTCAAGCTATAGGAGCTTTTACTCCCGTTTTTGTTTGACAGAACCACCTCCCAATTTGGGTCCGGGCCAAAGATAATTTTAAAGGGCTTGATTGAGGAAACTTTCGGCAATACAATCTTTTTATGTTGGGCCGTAAATACTCCGCCAACATACTCGCGATAAGGACTAATTACCTGCGACTTTCCCTTAAAGCCATCTTTTTCATAAAGAACAGCTCCCCATAAATTCATATATTCCTTTTTCCCCCGCTTCTCTACTGATAGGACAAAATAGATGTCTTTCGCTTTACTGATAAAATCTTCCTGGATATTTTTTGCCTCCAAAACCCGAAGGCGCTTCTCTGAAATATCTTGGAGCAGTCCATTCAATTCTTCCGTTATTTCTTCTTGCCGCCATTCTGGCACATATTGGAAATTTTGAGAATCAGCCCATCCCCCAAGAAGTTCCAACGGTTCTTTGCTAAGAAAAATCCCGGCTGGAAAAACGGGAATTTTCCCTTTTTCTGCCGCTCCAACCGCAGCGCGATTTGAAAAAACCAAAATCAAACCAAGGCTAACAATCATTACTTTTTTCATCTTTTTCTCCTTTCTAAAAATTTCTTTCAATGTTTACCCTGTAGAAGAATTTCGACAAAGGTTTTCTTCTGAAAACCTAAATTCGCGAAGCGAGTCGAAATTTCTCTACAGGGTTTAATTATAAAAACCGAGAAACCCTTCGCCAAAGAGTTCGGCTGAGACTCACTCGGAGCCCTCAGAGGAAACTATTCTCGGCAACTGGCTCTACTTTACTTGTTTTAGCAATTTAGTCAAGTTTTTCCCTAAAAATTGATTTCTCTTAATCGGCGGGCTTGACGACTATTCTTCTTTCCGGCCCCTGGTCAATACTTTCAGTAACAACATCAGACCGATCGGCTAATTCTAAATGGATAATTCTTCTTTCATAGGCCGGCATCGGCGCCAGTATTTTTTCTTTTTTTATCAAGGCAACTTCATCGGCTGTTCCCCGGGCTATCTCTTTTAAATATTCTATCTTTTTTTCTTTATAATCATCTACATCTACGTCCAGAAAAAAATTTTCCAGAAATTTTCTTTTCAGTATTGCTTTCAAAAGATGCTGGATTTCAAGCAGGGTACAGCCATTTTTGCCGATTAAAACTTTTGGCTCTTCGCTTTTCAATTTTAAAAAAATTGTTTCTTCCTTAATAAATAAATCTTTGATTTCAATCAAAAAACCTATCTTCCCAAAAAAATCTTGAACTATTTTTTCTATTTCTTTTAACTTTGCTTTCGCTATCATATTATTTAGGCCATTTTTTATTCCGTAGAAACGGCCAATTTTTCTCCGCCAGAATTAAGAATAAAGCGTTGCTGAATGATTGTGAACAAAGTAATTACTATCCAGTAAAGACCGATAGCCGAAGGCAGACGAAAGAGAATTATTATTGTAAAGGCAGGCATAAAATACTGCATTTGTTTTTGCATCTGGCCGGAAAAGCCGGCGTCTTGTTTCTTCTTGGATTTAGTTTTAGGAGAAATCATTTTTACCTGAAAAAACTGGAAAATTCCCGCCAAAACGGCTAAAATCAAATTCGGCTTGGCAAGGTCTATAATACCTAAAAAAAAAGCGTTAATTACTCCCGGGTCGGGGACAAAACTATAAAGAAGGGCCACCTGCTCCGGCTGGAATCCTTTCCAAAAAACTCGATAAAGAGCAATTAAAATCGGCAACTGGATGAGCACGGGCAAGCAGCCGGAGAAAGGATTCATTTTTTTCTCTTTGTATAAAGCCATCATCGCCTTTGTCTGCTCTTCTTTATTGTCCTTATGTTTTAACTGAATTTCTTTTATTCTCGGTTGAAGCTCTGAAAGACTTTTTTGCGATTTAATCCCTTTCGCCCCTAAGGGATATAAAGCAAATTTAATTAAAACTGTCAAAGCAATTACCGCTATTCCAAAATCGTGCCCGGGCAAATATTCATAAAGCAAAATCAATCCATTCAACAAGGGCTGGTATAAAATTACGTTGAAAATAGTAATAAATGAGCTCATTTTGTCTGTTAGCAAGAGTTTAGGGCAGATCTACTCCGCCAGGATTCCAGGGATGGCATTTTGCTATTCTTTTCCCCCCTTTCCATAAACCTTTGATAACCCCGTATTTTCTAATTGATAAATAAGAATATTGCGAACAGCTTGGATAAAAACGGCAATGATTTCCTAAATTAG
This sequence comes from uncultured Candidatus Saccharibacteria bacterium, assembly GCA_964418955.1. Taxonomy (GTDB): domain Bacteria; phylum Patescibacteriota; class Minisyncoccia; order Minisyncoccales; family GWA2-38-27; genus CAYLWZ01. The sequence continues at coordinate 14,197 of CAYQNN010000003.1, forward strand.
GAGATATAAAAGTTTGGTAAAATCTAATAGTTTTTAAAACCAGTCTTTTGATTATATGTTTCATACGGGCAGTTATGTTTTATAATTTTAATTTTTAATTAGTCCCGCTTTTCGAAAAAGGTTATTTATTTTTTCCTTAACTGTCTGGAAATTATTTTTCTCAAATCCAGGCAAAACTACCACAACCACATCAACCCCTCTTTTGATTTCAGATATATCAATCCTGACTACTTCTCTCAGCCTCCTTTTTATTTTATTTCTCACAACCGCCTTTTTAGAAACTTTTTTGCTTATTACAAATCCAAAACGGCTTTGTTCCAAATTATTTTCCCTAACCTTTAAATATATTCCTGTTCCAAGCAAACTGTATTTCTTCCCTGCCTTAAAAACAACCTTAAAGTCTTTTTCTTTAGTTAATCTATTATATTTGGTTAGCATAATTAGGGTGCGGGACTTGAACCAGAGTCAAGTTTAGAAGCGAAAGAATGGGTTAAGTTCGAGGAAGGACAGCTCGTAGTGCTTCACTACGCTCAGCATAAATCCCAGTTTACCCCGAGTGAAACGAGGAGAGGAGGAGTGACGAAGAAATTAGCCCATTATTTCGCTTCCCTTCGGGCGGGTGAATTTTATCCAGCTTCTTCGTTACTCGTCGCTTATGTGTTCTAAAGAACACATTACACTCCTCCTGCCTCGAATCTGAATAAAATTCGCTCCGCTAAATTGATTCTGGTTCAAATCCCACGCCCTTTTTAAACTGTAAGTTTTTTTCTCCCTTTTTTTCTTCTCTCTTTTAATACCCTTCTGCCTGCTTTAGTTCTTTGCCGAATTCTAAATCCATGAACTTTTTTCCTTTTTCGTTTTTTTGGTTTATAAGTAATCGACATGAAAATTAATTTTACTTAAAATAATATATAAGTATAATCTTAGTATAATGTTAAATTAAAGTTAAGTCAATCGTGATTTTCCCCAAATACTTCGCCAAGAAAAGGAAATAAGAAATTCACAGGATATCCCCTTGTTGTTAACAAAATTTATTTTTTCCTTCTTATTTTCTTTGTGTTTTGACATATGATATAATAAAAAAGCATGACAAACAATGAACTTTGGCAATCGGTACTTGCCCAAATCCAATTAAATATATCCCAGGCTAACTTCGCAACTTGGTTTAAAAACACAGAGATTGTTTCCCAAAAAAAAGAGAGCGTGGTTGTTTCTGTCCCTAACTCTTTTGTAAAAGAATGGTTAAAAAATAAATATAGTAAAAATATTTTTAAGACTATCCATGGGTTTAATGGCGAAGTCAAAGAAATTGAATATATTGTAGGGAAGCCAAAGCTAAAAATTTTTGAAAAATCCCCTATAATTCTGCCGGAAACAGATCAGCTTGAGTTCCAGCAGTTCAAGGTAGATAAAAATAGCAACCTTAATCCTCGCTACACTTTTGATTCATTTGTAGTCGGTCCATTCAACGAACTGCCCCACGCCGCTGCTATTGCTGTTGCAAAAAACCCTGGCTTTGTTTACAATCCCTTCTTTGTTTATGGAGGCACGGGATTAGGAAAAACTCATATCTTACAGGCAATTGGCAATGAAGTAATTAAAAATTTTAAGAAGAAGAAAATACAATATATCCCTTCTGAAAAATTCACCTCGGAGGTAGTTTCCGCAATCAGAAATCATCAGATGGAATCGTTTAAAGCAAAATATAGAAACATAGATATTTTAATTATTGACGACATCCAGTTTTTAGCGGGAAAAGAAAAAACCCAGGAAGAGTTTTTTCATATTTTTAATGTTCTTTATGAAAATAATAAACAAATTATCCTTTCTTCGGACCGTCCCCCCCGGGCTATCCAGTCGTTAGCGGAAAGATTAAAATCAAGGTTTGAAGGAGGAATGATAGCGGATATAAGCGTTCCTGATTTAGAAACAAGGATAGCTATTTTGAAAACAAAAGCGCAAGAAAAGAAAGTAGATTTTTCAGACGAAACCTATGAATATATCGCCTCTATAATACAAAAAAACATTAGAGAATTAGAGGGAGCCCTAAACCACCTGATTGTTTACCAAAGGCTCAATAATCAAAAACCCGATATTGAAACCGTAAGAACTGTTTTTAAGAATTTATTTTCTACCGCGCCCGTGATGGTTACTCCTAAAAAAATTATCCAGGAAGTAGCTGATTTTTATGAAATAAAAGAAAAAGATATCTTATCTAAATCAAGAAAGAAAGAAATAGTTAAACCGCGCCAAATAGCAATGTATCTTTTAAGAGAAGACCTAAAGGGTTCTTTTCCTTTTATCGGAAGAAAATTTAACGGTAAAGATCATACCACCGCTATCCATTCTTATAAAAAAATTTTAGCGGAAATAAAAAAAGATAAAAAATTAGAAGAAGAAATAGGGTTGATAAGAGAAAGGATTTTAAGTGGATGATGTTTAAAAATTGTTATTAAGTATGTGGTTTAATGTATTAAAAAACAAATGATAATATTGGGAAAAACATAAACCCTAAATTATTAACCATCTTTTCATTTAATAAATAATATATAAAAACACAATTTATTAATATAAGAATTATATATAAAACATAATTTATCCCCCATACTAATAACTATAATAATTTTAATTATATTAAAACTATTAAATTACTAAATTAAAATATGAAATCAATAATTTTACAAGAAAAATTAAAAGAAGGTTTAAATATAGTAGAAAAAATACCCTCTAAATCTTTAACCCTGCCAATTTTAAATAATATTCTAATCACTATAGAAAAGAACTTTCTTAAATTGTCTGCTACCGACTTAGAGGTGGGAATAGAGTGGTGGATTCTAACAAAAACCGAGGGAGAAGGGATGGTTATTATCCCTTCCCGCCTTATTTCTAATTTTATAAATCTTCTTCCTAATAAAAAAGTAAATCTTGAAATAAAAAATGATAATTTAATTATTGAATGTGATAATTATAAAACAAAAATAAAAAGCTTTAAGGTGGACGATTTTCCTATTATTCCTAAAATTACAAAAAACGAGTTTATCTCTATAAAAAGTTCTTCTTTTTGCAAAAGTTTAAGTCAGGTTGCTGATATATCAACACCATCAACAACTCGGCCGGAAATATCGGGTATTTATTTTTTATTTCAAAAAGATTTAATTACAATCACAGCCACAGATAGTTTTAGGTTGGCGGAAAAGAAAATTTTTCTTAAAAGTAAATCTTCTTTAGATAAAGATTATTCTTTAATTATCCCCCAAAAAACAGTAAAAGAAATCATAAATATTTTTAATGAAAAAGAAGACGAAATTAAGGTTTATTTTTCTCCCAACCAAGTGATGTTTGAATCATTTTTAAAAGAAACACCTCATCCCCAAACCCAACTTATTTCTCGGCTAATAGAAGGCGAATACCCGAATTATAAAGAAATTATTCCTAAAAAATATACTACCAGGATAGTGTTGGGGAAAGACGAGTTTATAAACCAGATAAAAAGCGCAAGTTTATTCAGCGGGAAAGTGAGCGAAGTAAAAATTAAAACTAATACCAAAAACAAAGAGGTGGAAATTTTAAGCCAAAACCCTGATATCGGAGAATATCGGTCGTTTATAATGGGCGGAAGCAAGGGAGAGGCGGTGGATATTTCTTTTAACTACAGATTTTTATTAGACGGACTTTCCAATATAAAAAGCTCGGAAATTGCCCTTGAACTAAACGGCGATTCGGGGCCGGGCGTTTTAAGGCCGGTCGGAAATGACAGTTATCTTTATGTGGTAATGCCGATTAAAGCAAGTTGATCCCAAAACCCGACAAATTTAAAACCCGACATTATTACGGTTTAATGTCGGGTTTTGGGATTGGAATGTCGGGTTTTTATTTTCCCTTGACAAATCTATTTTTATATAATATAATATATGTATCAAGAAATGTTTTCTTGGTCTCTGGATAATTTTACCCCGTAGGGTCTGAAAAGGACTCCTTCGGGGTCCAGAAAAAATAACAGCAAATTAACAAGTTAATAATAGAAAGAGGTGAAGGAAATGAAAACTTTTCGGAAAATAATAATGATGAGCGTAGTTCTACTTGGCATAGCCGGAGTAGTGTGTTTAGTATTTAAATTATGGCTATGGATGATTGCTCTATTTATTTCAGCAACAGTCCTCTTCCTTATTTGCGGCATAGAAATTGTTTCAGAAGAGGATAGATTATTAATTGAGAGGTTGGGCAGGTTCTATAAAGTTAAAGGACCGGGTCCTCTATGGATTTGTCCTATAATTATGAAGGTGAGAGCTGCTGTTTCTATTTGGGAACAGCCAATCGAGCTTTTTGAAGAACATCCGTCAATTGATTTTAAGGAAGGCGGGACAGCCATATTGGTGGACCCAATAGTGTGGGTAAGGATAAAAGGAGTTATCCCTAGTTTGGAAGAGGATATCATTAGACAAAATGTTTACAAAATGATATATGCCGTTGGAGATTGGCGTGGAGCTATTAGGAAAAATTTTGAGACTGCGCTTAGAACCTATCTTAATAATCGTACGATTGAAAATACTTTAAAAGCGATTCTTAGCAGAAATAAAAATAATTGGTGGGATGAACTGAAAAAGCAGTTTCCTAAACTTGGAGACGAAACAGAAGCGCTGGGGTTAAAATTAACACGACTTACTATCAGCGATTTTGGATGGAGCAAAGAGGTGATAGCCACTCGCCAAGAAGTGTTTGATGCGATGAAATCTGTTAAGGTGGCAGAGCACAGAGTAAAAGCGGCAAGAAAGGAAATTATCTGGCAAGCTTTGAAGTCGGGCGGATTCCATGCTGAAATAAAAAAAGTTTTAGTTAATGATTATAGTTATGATCCGAAAGAAGCTGAGAAAATAGCAACTATTTATGTCCAATATTTCAAAGCCGCCGATACTGGCAGCTTGGTAGATTGGAGATCTTCCGGAGAAGGAAAAAATACTGGTTTAACTGGTTTGTTCGCTCAGATAGCCGCAGCGGGATCTACTGGAATAAAAAAGGCGCCTATCACGGCAAAATAAACTTTTTTAAAAAGCCACTATATAATATATAGTGGCTTTTTTCACTGGAGTATTACTGTTTAAAATTATTCTCCTCCCTTTCCTGTATCGGGGTATTTTTTTCTTTTCCCTCCCTTTCCTGTATCGGGGTATTTCTTTGCTAATTTCCTTTCTCGTTCTCTTTTCGCTTCTTGCTCTTTTCTTGATTTTTCGCCAATTCTTCTAATTGCTTCTACCTCTTCTTCTGTTTTTGTTTTTACATCTTTCCAGTCCTCCGGTGATTTTTTAGGCGATATTAAACCTTTGCCAGCTTGGGTATTAAGATATTTTTTCAATCGTGAATTAACTGGTGATCCTGCATCAATTCTTTCTTCTAAAGCTTTAGCAGCTATTTGCCCGTGCTGTTCAATAAGTTGGCTAATATGGTTACCCATAGATCTTGCTAATATAGCATCTATAACTTTTTTACTTTCCTCTGTTTCTCCCTTAATCGCCTCTTCAGAAACATTTTTATAATCAGCCGGTTTCATTTTATTAATTATAACATCTTCATTGGTTTTAATGGTTTTATCTTTTTCTCGGGCTTTTTCAAACTCGTCTTGTGTTACATGTTTGGCGGCGATATGGGGGAAAGCTTTATTGATGCTTTTATCCGTCCCCCACCTTTTTGCTGTTTTCATCATACTATTTATTTCATCTGAGGTTATTGCGGAGCTTCCAAATTTCTTTGTATCAGTTGCGTCTTTAAGTTTGCCTTTTTCTATAATTTGATTCAATACTCCAATTCTTCTGGTAGTTGTTATCGCGTCTTGGTATTCTTTAACAAGATTAGGAGTTTCTTCTATGTTTTTAACAGATTCTTCCACTTTTTTCACTTTTGCCTGCCGTTCTTCGGGTTGGGCTCCACCGACGGCTCTTCCTAATGCTCGGCGAGCATATCGGCCGGGATTAAGCGCGGATACAGCTCTCAACGCTCCTCCCTTAATACCTGCTGTTTCCCCTCCCCATTGTTTTACCGCTAATTGTCTTCTTCCCCATTCTTGGACTTTCTTGCCAGTTTTTGTTTCCAAGGACTTTGCTCTAAGAGATTGAGCAACGCTTCTGGTTTTTCTTGCTCCCCATTTTGTTGCTCCCCATCCCTTTTTTGCTCCCCATTTTCCGCCTGCTCTTCCTTTTGTTTTGGCAATGTTTATTGCCGTTGAGGCGCCCTTGGCCGATGTTTGGAGGCCGAAAACTATTCCAATTCCAAGGAAAACTAAAGAAACAAAATAGGGAAGAATTGCGTCAAAGGCGCCCCCTCCCCCTGTGGTTGGGGTAGAAATAATATTAGCGGTAGGCATTTTAGTTACGAGCAAAAGGCCTAAATAAAGAAAAAATCCGCAAGTTACCCCAATGAACGACCAATTTAAGAACTGTTCCCACCATTGGTCAAAATATTTTTTAGTAACCGGTAAAATATAACAAACAAAAGCTAAGGGCGAGAGGATAACTAAAAGCCAAATAGCTAAATATCTAAGAATGAAAATGAGCGTGAATATTAACAAAACAAAAGTAAGGGCAAGAAGGAAAGGAGTCATTACCGCTATTTGCGCGACATAGGACCAAGCGGCGCTATAATCCATTGCTTGGTCAAACCCTGAAGTGATATTTTCAACCTTTGTAGCCATCATTTTACCGAAAGCGTCAGCCTGCAAATCCTGTACGAAAAAATTCATTATAATATTTGAAGCGTCAACAATTAAACCGCAGATAACCGGAGCGAAGTTTACCAAAAGAGCAACGACAATAAAAGTAACTAAAAGTTTTTTTGTATCATAATTGGCCAGCTGTAAAATAGTGGCGATGGCTATATAAACCAAAACTAAAACCAAAAGCATATTTACAAATCCTTGGGTAATGTCTAATCCGGTTTTGATTATTGGATTGTCAGCGGGATTTGTATAAGAGAGTGATATAAAGCCAGGGCTTAAAACCCAATTTAGGAGTTTGCCGGATAGTTCTACGAACCAAATTGCAATACTAGTTGTAATTTTGAAAATTAAAAAAAGGAGACGCGTGCCAACCCAATTAGCTAAATTATCTACCCAGCTTGCCGAAGAAACATTAGGGACAATAAGCCCCAATGAAATAGAAAAGAGAATAAAGGGAATTTTTTTAATAGTAAAACGCATTAAATTATTTTAGCAGTTTTAGTTAATTTAATCCAACCCTTAATAGTTAAAGCTTCTGCTCTTTGGGTCGGTTGGATATTATTTTTTTCCAACCAAGAATTAATTTGCCCTTTATTCAATTTTACCCCATTTAGCAAGCTCAGGGCAAGCCCGTTTAATAGATTATTGGCAAGCTGTTTTCTCGGATGGGAAAACCCTGTTTTAACAATTTTAAAAAATTGTTTACGGAACGAAATTGTATTATGAACCGAAGCGCGAGGAATAACTTTGATTATCGCTGAATCTACTTTTGGCGTTGGCCAGAAAGATTTTTTTGAGATATATCCAATAATTTTTGGCTTACTATAAAACTGGACAGAAACAGCCAGAAGGTTCATTTTTGGAGGTTCAGCGCAAATTCTCTGAGCAACTTCTTTTTGGACTATTAAGACCATTTCTTTCGGCGGAGTTTTTGATTCTAAAAATATCCTAATGGCCGGCGCCGTGATATAAAAAGGCAAATTAGCAATCACTTTGTAATTTTTGAATCCCGCCAAAAGCGGGAGAAAATTTAATCTAAGAATATCTCCCTGGATAATTTTAACATTCTCAAAAGCTTTTAATTGTTCTTTCAAAATTTCTACTATTTTTCTGTCTTTCTCTACGGCAATTACTTTTTTTACCCTTTTTGCTATTTCTTGCGTCAAAACGCCAGGGCCAGGGCCGATTTCTAAAACAACATTTTCTGAGCGAAGCTCGGCTGTTTTAATAACTTTTTTAGTGACTTTTTTATCAATTAAAAAAGTTTGGCCTAATTGTTTTGAAGGATAAATCTTATTTTTTTTAAGCAAGCTCTTAATAACTCTTTTAGACGCCAGATTCATTATTCTATTTTAGCATTAAAACCCGACAAATTTAAAACCCGATCCAATCCCAAAACCCGACATTCCAATCCCAAAACCCGACATTCCAATCCCAAAACCCGACATTGTTTACGGTTTAATGTCGGGTTTTATGCTCCTGTGGAAAAGACGCTTGACCTTTGTTTTTGAATTGGTAATATAATAAAATATAAAGAAAATACCGTAAAAGGGTTATATCTTAGTTAACTAAAAATTATGGAAGAAGGCGAACCCGATTCTCATTTTTTAATAAAAATTATAAGAGAAGCAAGAACATTTCTAAGAAAACGTTCTTTTTATTTGGGATTAATTTTAATTATTGTTTTGTCCGGAGGGTTAGTTTTTGTTTCCGGGAAAAAAATAATATCTCTTTCTTCCCGTAATTTTTCTTCTTTGAGCATTGCCATAGAAAAAAATCTTTCTAATAAAAGCACATTTATAGCTTCGGCTAATAATTTTTTGAGCGATTCTTCGGAAATGAGTTTTCTTCAAGACAATACCTTGATTGCTGTTTCTTCTCCCGCAATGGTTACCCCCCGAATATTAGGAAGTATAATAGGCGACGAAGGAGTAGGAACAAGAAACGAAATTGTTAAATATAATGTTAAATCGGGCGACACCCTTTCTTCTATTGCCGCTAAATTTAACATCTCGCTTCAGACAATTTTATGGGCTAATGGCTTAAAAAGCAACTCAGCAATTAGTCCGAGGCAAGAATTGATTATTTTGCCGGTTTCCGGAGTTCTTCATACCGTTAAAAAAAATGATACTTTGGGCGCGATTGCTAAAAGCTATAAAGTAAACACAAAAGAAATTGTCGTCTTTAACGAACTTTCGGAAAAAGCAGATATTTTTATCGGAGACCTCTTAATTATTCCCGGCGGGCAGATGCCTCGGACGGTTTCCTCTGTTGCCTTAACTCCGGTTGCATCTTCTTATTTTATTTTTCCTTGCGAAGGCAAAATAAGCCAGGGGCTTCATTATTATAACGCTATTGATATTGCCAATAAATGCGGTAAGCCGGTTGTAGCAGCTTCCGGCGGGGCGGTACAGAGCGCCGGTTGGATAAAAATCGGGGGGAAAAGAGTAACAATTTTACATTCAAACGGCGTAGTCACTTACTATGGCCATTTGTCAACAATTTTAGTTGTTCCCGGGCAGAGAGTAAATGCGGGCGACATTATTGGTTATATTGGCAATACCGGTTATACATTAGGCGCTACTGGCTGCCATCTTCATTTTGCGGTGATTGGGGCAAAAAACTTTTTAGCCAGTTATCCCGTAGGGAGCTCTATAAGCTGGAAAAAGTAACGAGGATTAAAGAGTTAAAATAAAACAAAACCCGACGTTAAGTTGAGACAACGTCGGGTTTTGTTGTCTTGTCCGAGATAAAATCTCTATTGATTTTCTCTGATTCGGTACATTAACGCCTCGGTTAGGTGGCTATAAGAGATATTTTCCGAATTGTCTAAATCGGCAATCGTCCTGGCTACTTTTAATACTCGGTGGTAGCCGCGCGCCGAGAGTTTGCCCGAGTCAACAAAACGTTTTAGAATACTCTCGCTTTTTTGGTCAACTTGGCAGTATTTTTTAATTTGGGGAATTTGCATTTCCGAATTAGTAAAAATTTGGATTTTTTCCTCTTTATTAAAAAATCTTTCTTTTTGGATTTGACGGGCTTTTTTTGTTCTTTCTTTTATTCTTTTGCTGGAATTTTCCTCGTCTGGAGAAATTAATTTTTCAAATTTCATTTGGGGCGTTTCAATTGAAATATCAATTCGGTCAATTAGAGGACCGGATAATTTTCGCCGGTAACTGGCGATTTGAGACGCCGTGCAGGTGCAAGCCCTGTTTGGGTCGCCGTAATAACCGCAGGGGCAGGGATTCGCCGCCGCGATTAAGGTAAATCGGGCGGGGAAGGTTAAATGATGCCTGGCTCTTAAAATTGTAATTTTTCCTTCTTCCAATGGTTGGCGTAAGGATTCCAAAACATCGCGGTGAAATTCCGGGAATTCGTCTAAAAAAAGAATTCCCCGGTGGGCAAGTGTTATTTCTCCCGGCCTGGGCGGATTTCCTCCGCCGATTAGAGCCGGCTCAGAGCTTGTATGATGAGGAGAACGAAACGGACGGCGATTGATCAAGGGCTTTTCTTTCGGTAAGAGGCCGGCAATACTATAAATTTTAGTGACCTCTAAAGATTCTTCAAAAGAAAGGTCGGGGAGGATGGATGGAAGAGAACTGGCTAATAAGCTTTTCCCTGCCCCGGGAGGACCCTGCATAATTAAATTATGGCCGCCGGCAGCGCTAATTTCCAGCGCTCTTTTTGAACTTTCCTGCCCTTTAACCCAGCCGAGGTCTGTTGGATAATTTGGTTCTTCTAAAAAGTTTTTAATATCAACCTCAAAAGGTTTTACCTGAATTTTTCCTTCTAAATAGGAGATAACTTCTCCCAAGGATTCTAATCCGATTATTTTAATTTTATCAACGCCTTCTTTGTTTTTTTCACCGGAAGATAAAATTAAAGCGGCTTCCGGCGCATTTTCTTTTGGCAAAATTATTTCTTTCCATCCTTTTTCTTTGGCAGCTAAAGCCAAAGAGATAGCCCCTTTAATTGGTCTCAGTTCGCCGTCTAAAGCAAGTTCGCCGCTAAAAATTTTGCCGGCCGGATTAAACTTAATCTGTTTGGCGGCAGAGAGGTACCCTAAGGCGATGGGGAGGTCGTATAATGACCCTTCTTTTTTTAAGTCAGCCGGAGCTAAACTTACCAGAACTTTTTGGGACTGTTGGTGGGGAGATTGGAAACCCGAACTTTTTATAGCCGCTCCTACTCTTTCTCTTGATTCTTCCACTGCCTTGTCTGGCAAACCGACAATTTCAAAACGCCTTAAGCCAAAAGCGACATCTGTTTCTATTTCAATAATTTGAGCGTCAAGTCCGCTAATAGCGGCAGAGAATATTTTTGAAGGCATATCCCGTAGTGAATTTCAAATTATTTTTTTTGCTCCGTAGGAGCTTTTAAAATTCTACTACGGGGCATATTATTTTAGTATATCTTAAATATTGCCAAAGTCGAGCAGAAACCGCCCGAGGCCCGTCCTCGGGCGGTTTCTGCTCTTTTCTTTTTTTTGAAATCTGCTATAATAAAACAATATGAGAAAACTATTTTTGGTTATCTCTTTATTAATATTTTTTTTATGGATTGCTGCCCCGGCTTATGGGGGGCTTGTGCCTTGCGGGCTTTCTGTCGATGACCCTAACCAACCAGGAGACCAAACAGTTCCCTGCACGCTTTGTTATTTTTTCGTAATGGTAGACAATATTATTGATTTTCTTTTACTTAAAATTGTTCCTTCTTTAGCCGCTCTGATGATAGCGATTGGGGGATTTATGTATATTACCTCCCAGGCTAATCCAGAAATGCTTTCTTTGGCAAAAAGATTATTTACTTCGGTAGCTTACGGTCTTTTAATAATTTATGGCGCATTCCTTATTATCGGACTTTTTCTTCATTTTATTGGCTTGGCCGCGTGGACGACTAATTTTTACCAAAACTGGTGGCAGCAAGGATTTTTTGAAATTGATTGCCATTAAATAGATTTTTATTTGCCCTCATAGCTCAACTGGTAGAGCAGGGGCCTCTTAAGCCCAAGGTTCCAGGTCCGAGTCCTGGTGGGGGCACAGTCGCTTTTAGCGACTTTTTGCTATTTTTTTAGATTTAGGGTAAAATATAAATAGATTAAATTAAGAAAAAACTATGTTAACTCCGGAAGAAAAAACAAAAACTATTCAAAAATATAAAATTCACAATGCGGATACCGGTTCCAGCGAGGTTCAGGTTGCTTTGCTTTCAGAAGAAATAAGCAGGTTGCTTTCCCATTTAAAAAAACATTCAAAAGACCTTCATTCAAAAAGAGGGCTTTTGAATATGGTGTCAAAAAGAAGGAAACTTCTAAAATATCTGAAAAAAGAAAACGAGAGAAAATATAATAAAATTGTAAAAGCGATAGGACTGAAGAAATAGTCATTAGGCGTTGGGGTTAGCAACCAGTGTAGTCATTAGGGTTAGTCGTTTGGTAATTTATAAAACCCAAAGACCAATAACTAAAGACCAAACTGGCAGCTGGTCCTAATGACCAAAACCATGGTTATAAAACACATCGGGCAAAGAGTAGGGGTTTTGATTGATGTCCAAAATCTTTATTATTCGGCTAAAAACTTATATCATTCCCGGGTTAATTTTCGGGAAATTTTGAAATTAGCCGTAAGCAATAGAAACTTAATTCGCGCTTTTGCTTATGTGGTTAGAACAAAAACAGGGGAAGAGAAGCCGTTTTTTGAGGCTCTAACCAAATTGGGGATTGAGACAAGGGTTAAAGATCTCCAGGAATTTTACGGCGGGCAAAAAAAGGCTGATTGGGACGTAGGGATAGTGATTGACGCGGTAAAAATGGCTCCAAGCGTTGATACATTAGTACTCGTTTCCGGAGACGGCGATTTTATTTCCTTAGTTGAATATTTAAAAAATCAGGGCAAAAGAGTAGAGGGGATTGCCTTTGGGAGATCGGCCTCAGGCCAATTGAAAGAGATAGTTGATGAATTTATTGACTTGGGAAAATTCCCCGGGAAATCCTTGCTTAAAAAAATTAATTTAAGAACAGAAAATAAAAAATAAAATATAATACTGCTTTTCTGTTTTTCTGTTCCTTAGTTTATGAAATTTAATTTAAAATTAGGAGATTTTGCTGACGGCCCGCTTCGCCCGCGAAGCGAGGCGAGCAGGCGGGGAAAAGAAATTGAGATTGAATTTAATAATTTAGCCGAACAGTCAAACGGAAGCGTTTTGGTCCGTTCTGGCGATACGATGCTTTTAACCACTTGCGTAATGGCAAAGCAAGACCGGGAAGACCTTGGCTTTTTTCCTTTAACCGTTGAATACGAAGAAAAATATTATGCTGCCGGAAAGATTAAAAGCTCTCGTTATATGAAAAGAGAAGGCCGTCCTTCTGATGAGGCAATTTGTAATGCCAGGTTAATTGACCGGGCTATTCGGCCTAGATTTCCAGAGGGTTTATTAAGAGAAATTCAGGTTGTTGCCACTGTTCTTTCCTGGGACGGCGAGAACGACCCCGACGTCCTCGGTTTAATAGGAGCTTCTCTCGCCTTATCAATTTCAGA
>CAYQNN010000004.1:0-9829 GCA_964418955.1 uncultured Candidatus Saccharibacteria bacterium
TCCTCCAGAAATAGTTTCCGTCCATATTTCACTAATAATAAAATTCATTTTTATCTCCTTTCATTTTTAAAGAACAGTTTTATTAGTACTATACTAAAAGATACCACAAAATTATAGTTTTGTCAACAAATCTATAGGGAAGTGGTTTACCACGGGCAAGAAATCAGGTTCTTACTAAATCCCTTTTCCTTGCTTCGTTTTTAGATACCAAACAGGTATTCACAAACACAGAAAATGTTGTATTGTAGGGACAATCCATTCAGAATCGTTCCCGTTAAATTATAACAAATATTATATAAAAGCCCGAGAAAAACTCTCGGGCCAATGGCTTTGTCCGGGACTAGGATTTGAACCCTTCTCGGTTACCTGTTCATTAATCACTTCTTCCGTGGTAATTCTATGCCAAGATCTCGACAAATTTTCTTTGCTAAAAAGTTATCAATTTCGTTGTGTCGTGGAATAGTAGAACTCCGCTTCATTTGAGGATTAAAAAAGACGCTATGTCTTGCGCCTTCTCTAATGAATATACATCCGTTTTTAACAATATGTTTAATTAAATCTTTCCGTTTCATTTCACAGAAACCGAAAGTGGCTCTCGAATGATTTTCCCTTTAGAAATTTCTTTTTTAGTAATAATTCTATTCGTTTCAAGAATTAACAAAAGAGCTTCCTTGAGATTTTCTTTTGTTTCTTTAAGGGTTCTTCCCTGAGTATTAACTCCTGGAATTTCTTCTATCCAACCCAAAAACCATTTTCCGCTTTTTTTATAATTTGCCGTGAATTGTCTTGCCATACAATTTTATTATATATTTTCTAAAAATCATGTCAAATTTTTCACTATATTATTCTACTACAATAAAACCCGAAGTTGAACTTTTACTAAGTCCCTTTTCCTTGCCTCGTTTTTAGGAAGCAGTTGAGTGTTTACAAACGCCAAATCCATAGAAGCTGGGCCTCTATGGATTTGGCTATGGGAAATTAGCAGTAAAATAAAAGGCGATTGGTATCGCCTTATTTATTGTGAGTTTTATGATGTATGGAATCTATTTCGTTGGTTAGTTTAGATATTGCCTCATCAATCGTTATTCTATTATCTTTCAGATCTTGAAGTATCTGACGACATTTACCATTAACTTCCAAGGATTCTTCAATCCCCTTTTTGAGGTCTTCGCCACCTTTCCATCTGGCATGAAGGTAGGGAGCTTTTTCATAGGCGTCAATTCCGAGCATAGCATTTTCCTTTCACAAGTTATGAGAAACTTTTTTTAAAACAACTACTATTAAATTAACAAAAATAGATTAAATAGTCAAGCAAAAAGAGGGCTATTAGCCCTCTGATCATAGCCCTGACGACAAGATAACGTTTGCAAAAATGACGCGATTGCATTATTTTTGAGCATAGTTAATTGTGTTATATTAAATCAGTTTTTGGGAATCTTTGTGTTTTATTCCTAAATGCTGGTAGGCGGATTTAGTAACAGTTCGGCCGCGAGGAGTCCTTTCAATAAAGCCGAGTTGCATTAAATATGGTTCGTAAATATCTAAAACAGTGTCTATTTCTTCCGAGGAAGCGGCAGAGAGCGCCTGAAGACCGACCGGTCCTCCTTGAAATTTTTCAATAATTGTTTTTAAAATTTTCCTGTCTCCCGATTCAAGCCCAAGTTCATCAATTTCCAGAAAATCCAAAGCTTGTTTAGCAATTTTTTCTGTAATTATTCCCTCTCCTTCCACTTGGGCAAAATCTCTCGCTCTTTTTAGAAGACGATTAGCTACTCGAGGAGTGAAGCGGGAACATTTAGCGATAAGCTTAATTGCTTCCGGTTCTGCCTTTATGCCTAAGAGTTCGCTGGATCTTTGAATAATTTTTTCAATATCTTCATTTTTGTAAAAATTAAGCTGAAAGGTCGCTCCAAAACGATTTCTTAAAGGAGAAGTCAATGAAGCCAAGCGGGTAGTGGCGCCAATTAAGGTGAAGCGGGGAATCTTTAATTCCATTGTCCTCGCCATCGGCCCTTTACCTAAAATGAGATTTAGTTTAAAATCTTCCATAGCGGGGTAGAGAAATTCTTCTATGACATTGTTTATTCTATGGCATTCATCAATAAAAAGGACATCGCCTTTTGCAAGATTGGTTAAAATTGCCGCCAAGTCCCCGACCTTTTCAACGGTTGGTCCAGAAATTATTCGGATATTTGTTCCCAGTTCTTTGGCAATAATATGAGAAATGGTGGTTTTACCTAATCCGCTTCCGCCATAAAAAAGAAGGTGTTCAACTGGTTCGCCTCTTTTTTTAGCTGCCTTAATAATTATCTGAATATTTTTTTTGACTTTTTCCTGGCCGATATAATCAACCCAAGTTTTTGGCCTTAAAGTTAAGTCAAGATTTTTATCTTCTTCGGTTAGCGCTGGAGAAGTAGGCGCTGTTTCCTTTTTTCCCTTTGCCCTTGACAAATTTTCCATAAAGTATTACAATAAAGACCATGAAACGCTTCGCGTTTCAGAACCTTGATTCGCTCCTGCCTGCAGTGCTACAGCGTTGCAGGCGGGATTATATAAATTTATAATCTTAAATTAAAAAATTATATAACACTAAAAACAGTCCTAGGGCTGGGGGGTTGGAATTTTCTGCAGATGGATGGTTTGGTCCCGCTTTTAGCGGGACGAAACCATACCTCGAGTCAATTCTAAGCTTTTAGTTACAAACTTTAGTCAGCCCCCAGCCCTAGGCCTGTTTTTTGCCAGGGATTTTATATAAAATCCCTGGCTTTTTAATTATGCGGCAAGCCGCAATATGTTTATTCTTCGGATGTTACTCGTTCAACTTCCTCAATGGCAGTAATTCCTTCAAGGACTTTTAAAAATCCGTCCTGGCGCATTGAAACCATCCCCTTTTTTTCGGCTAATTTTCTTAAAGACGAAATAGAAGGAGATTTTAAAATAAAGTTTTCCATTTCGTCATCTATTAAGAGACTTTCAAAAATTGCTTTCCGTCCCTTATAGCCGGTAAAATTACAATATTCGCAGCCTTTAACTTGAGGAATTTTAGTTTTTTCTGTTAATTTTGGAACTTTAATTCTTTTTGGGATATTTCTTAAAGCTTTTTTTGTTTCTTTCAATTGTTCGGCTGAAATTGTTTTTAATCCCCCGCATTTTTTACAAACCTTTCTTACTAATCTTTGGGCGATAGCCATATTTATCGCCGGGGCGATGTTGACCGGTTTTTCTCCCAATGCCTGAAGCCGAGCTATTGTTCCGGCGGCGTCATTAGTATGGAGAGTGCTTAAAACTAAGTGTCCGGTTAGAGACGCCTGAAGGGCGATTTTTGCCGTTTCTAAATCTCTAATTTCTCCCACCAAAACAATATCAGGGTCTTGGCGCATTATTGACCTCAGTCCGTTAGCAAAATCATATCCCCTTTTTGAGTCAACTTGAGTTTGGGAAATTCCTTCCAGATGGTATTCAATGGGGTCTTCAATGGTAATAATTTTTACCTCTGGCCTGTTTAATTTTTTCAAAACGGCGTAAAGAGTAGTTGTTTTTCCCGAACCGGTAGGTCCGGTAACAATAATCATTCCGTTTGGTTTTTTAATTTCTTTTTCAAAAATTTCTAAAAGGTCTTTTCTTAAGCCAAGCATTTCCAAACTGATTAAATTTTTTGGGTCTAAAATTCTAAGAACAATTGATTCTCCGTATTCCGCCGGGAGAGAGGATGCTCTAATTTCGATGGGAGCATCCTTTATTAAAATAGAAAAACGGCCATCTTGGGGCCGGTTGGTCACATTTAACTTAAGCTTAGAAAGGAGTTTTATCCGCGAAAGGAGAGGGCGATAAATTTTAGGGTCAAAGAGGAGCACATCTTCTAAGATTCCATCAATCCTAACCCTCATTTTTATTTTTTCTTCTTCCGGCTCAATATGAATATCCGAAGAACCAAGATTAATTGCCCCGACTAAAATAATTTCTAAAAGCTCGCTGGTAATTTTTCCGAAAGACGACTCTATTTTCTTTTTAAAATCAGAGATATTCTTAACTTCCAGTTGAACATCCTTAATTATGTTTTGAGGAATTTCAATCTCTCCGGTTATTTTTTTTGCTTGCTCCATGTTATGATATATTAACATGAAAAGAGAATATATTTCAAGTAGTTCTGCTCAAACTAAAAAATTTGGAGAGAGAATTGCTAAACAAATTTTAAAAAAGAGGCCTAAAACTGCTTTTGTTATTGGGTTGGAAGGAGAATTAGGAGGAGGGAAAACTACTTTTTTGCAAGGTTTTGCTAAAGGGTTAGGGATAAAAGAAAAAATTCTAAGCCCAACTTTCGTCATTATAAAAAGATTTAAAATTGAAAATTGTAAATTGAAAATTGAAAATTTATATCATATTGATTGTTATAGAATCCAAAAAGCAAAAGAATTATTAGATATAGGTTTTAAAAAAATTATTTCCGGCCCTCAAAACATTGTTGTTGTTGAATGGGCAGACCGAGTTAAAAAAATTATGCCGAAAAATACTATTTGGATTAGATTTAAGTTTATTAATGAAAAAACAAGAAAAATTAAAGTAAAAATTTAATTAGAGATAAGGATTGAAAAAATCAATAGAAAATGTAAGATAAAAATAAGATGTCAATTTTAAAAGCGAAAAACAAAAAATTAGCGCTTGTTTTTTTAGCCGTATTTATAAATATAGCTGTTTTTAGTTTGTTCAGTATTGTCCAAGCTAAAAATTGCGGCGGTGAAACCGCTTGCGCCTGCGGAGACACGGTTACTGCCAGTACTGCCTTAACGGCAAATTTAACCTGCGCCGGGCAGGCTTTAATTGTCGGAGCTGACAACATCACTATTGACGGCGGCGGTTACACTATGACAGGCGATGGCGGGGTCAACGATTACGGCATTAATAATTCTGGTGGATATGACAATATTACTATCCAAAACTTTGGGAATATTACTAATTTTAACAAAGGAATTTATTTTTTAAATTCTGAAAGTAATTCAATAGAAAACAATACCGCTAATTCAAATAGTTATGGTATTTATATTTCAGTTGGTTGGGCCGAGCGCCAACCGGCCGGGGACGCTGATAAAAATTGGTATTCTGTCGCTTCTAATTCCGACGGTTCAAACCTAATTGCCGCTGTTTATGGAGGCCGGCTCTATACTTCCAGCGATTCCGGAACTACTTGGACCGAGCGCCAACCGGCCGGCGCTACTAATAAATTCTGGCAAACTGTCGCTTCTGATTCCGACGGTTCAAACCTAATTGCCGCTGTTTATGGAGGCCGGCTCTACACTTCCAGTGATTCCGGAGCCACTTGGATTCAGCGCCAACCGGCCGGGGACATTGATAAAAATTGGCGGACTGTGGCCTCTGATTCCGACGGTTCAAACCTGATTGCCGCTGTTTATGGAGGCCGGCTCTACACTTCCAGCAATTCCGGAGCTACCTGGACCGAGCGCCAACCGGCTAAGGATGTTGATAAAAATTGGTGGACTGTCGCTTCTGATTCCGACGGTTCAAACCTGATTGCCGCTGTTTATGGAGGCCGGCTCTATATTTCAGATAATTACGGCATCTATTCTTCTTCCTCTTCCAACACTCTCACTAACAATACTGCTGATTCAAACACTAATTCCGGCATCTATGTTTTTTCTTCCTCTTCCAACACTCTTACTAGCAACACGGCAAGTTCAAACACTAATTCCGGCATTTATCTTTATCGCTCTGATTCCAACACTCTCACCAACAATACTACTAATTCAAACACTAATTCCGGCATCTATCTTTATCATTCTGATTCCAACACTCTGACTAATAATATTGCTAATTCAAATTCCGGTTCATCCCTTACGCAGGGCGGCAATCAAGTTTATTCTCTTGGCATCTATCTTCGCTATTCCTCTAACAACTACTTAGGCCTTGATGATACGCCCGGCTCCGGAAACACCGCTAATTCAAACAGCAATACCGGTGTCTATATTCATAATGGAAGTGACAATCACTTGAATTACAATACCACCAACTTAAATAATAAATGGGGCATTTTGACTTACCAATCTAATAGCAACACTTTCACCGGCAATACTGCTAATTCAAACGGGAGCTATGGCATTCAGCTTGATGCTGCTATCGGAGGGACTATCAGCGGCAATACCGCAAATTCAAATGGTATGGATGGTATCTATCTTTATTTGTTCAGCAATACTACGATAACAAATAATACCGTTCAAAATAATTCATTCACCGGCATACGTATCCGTCATAGCTCTACGGGAAACACCGTTACCGGCAATACGATTGAATCAAACCGGTACGGAATATATTTTTCTGACAATTCTGGCAATTCTTTTACTTCTAATACGGTGGCGGGCAATGAATATGATATTTTTAATGACAGCGGGAACACCTTTTCTTCAAATAGCTTCAGCTACAATGCGACCAGCACCATGCTTACCTTTACCGATGTGACCAGAACAAAAAATCTCAACGAAACAATAACTTTTAATACTTCTATGCTTGACGCTAGTGGAAACGCCTGTTCTGCTTGCGCTTATACGGTTACCACTAATCCGGTAGAAGAAGTTACCACTAATAAAACAGACAATAATTTAAGCAGCAGTTTTGTTCCTACCCGGCCTGGCTCCTATTCTTTGATTTTTACCATCACGGACCCAACAAACAGTAATGTATCAAAGAAAAAATTCCTCTTTTTTGTAGATGTTAGCAGTTCCCATATAACCACCTCTAATGATGATATTATTATTCTTTCAGCCACGGCTCCGGCCAGCGACACCGATGATATCAGCATTATTATAGAAAATCCTTTGAGCGTGGCCGCTTCCACTAGTTTAGTTTTAAGCGGTTCCGAGAGGCCTTTTCTTAACGCCACTTCTACTATTGATTCTACCGCTACCACTACTATTTCCACCCCTACTATTTCCGCCAACGCTACTTCTACTTTTGATTCGGTTCCGATGGATATCACGCCTTCATCCGGCTCCATTGCCGTTTACATCAATACTTGGAATACCTCAGGAAACTATTCCAAAGAGTGGACAGAGACGGATTCAACATCAGGAATAACGGCAACCCATACCGTTGGAGATTTAAAAAATAACACTCCATACGCCGTAAAGGTTAATGGGACTTCTTTTACAGGCGCTGTTTCCAACGGTTCCGGCCAGATAACCTTTACCTATGACGGCGGTTGCTCTGAAAAGACCTTTGAGGTGGAAGAGGATACAGTTAGTCCAGGCGCTTTTAGTCTTTCTTCTCCAAATAATAATTTACAGACAAGTAATAATCCTCCTACTTTTAGCTGGCAGGCCTCTTCTGATTCAGGGTCGGGTTTAGCAAAATACCAGCTATACATAGATGGTAGCTTAGTTACAGACAATATCAGCAATACTTCCATTGCCTTAACTAATTCTTTATCTTGCAGTACTCATACTTGGTATGTTGCGGCCGTAGATAATGCGGACAATTCTACCAATTCAGACAGTTTTTCCTTGGTTATAACTTGTCTTCGTCCACCCAGCAGTCATCGCCATATTGAAGAAAAAGTAGTTAAAGAAATGACCATTGAAGAATTAGAAGCTAAAATTATTGAAATCCAAAAACAAATTATTGAACTCTTAACCCAGCTGATTCAACTTATTCAAGGACAGATTAATGATATTCAAAGATAAAAAGCGTTTAATTGTCATTGACAGCAACGCAGTAATTCATCGCGCTTTCCATGCTCTTCCTCCCTTAACTACCAAAAAAGGAGAAGTAGTAAATGCTATTTACGGTTTTTTGCTGGTTTTTTTGAAAGCTGTCAGGGAGTTTCAGCCGGACTTTATTGCAGCTGCTTTTGACTTTCCTGCCCCCACTTTCCGCCATCAGAGATATAAACTTTATAAAGCCAAGCGCAAAAAAGCGCCGGAAGAACTTTATCAACAGATTCCAAAAGTAAAAAAAATTTTAAAAGATTTTAATGTCCAAACTTTTGAAAAACAGGGCTTTGAGGCAGACGACATTATTGGGACCATTTCCAAAACTGCTTCAAAAAAACAGATTTTCCCTGAACTGGAAACGATTATTTTAAGTGGGGACCTGGATATTCTCCGTTTAGTTGATAAGAATACGAAACTTTATTTTTTAAGAAGAGGAGTTAAAGACACTGTTCTCTATGACGAGGAAAAAGCGGAGGAAAGGTATCAGGGGCTAAAACCGGAACAGCTGCCCGATTTTAAGGGTTTGCGGGGCGATCCTTCAGACAATATTCCCGGTGTTTTTGGGGTTGGCGAGAAAACGGCGATTTTTTTAATTAAAAAATTTGGAACGCTGGAAAATCTTTACAAAGAATTAAAAGTCAACAGCGAAGAAGCAAAAGAAATAAAACAATCGTTAAGAAAAAAACTTTTGGATTATAAGGACCAAGCGTTTGTTTCTAAAATGCTGGCCGAGATACGACTTGACGCGCCGATTGATTTTGATTTAAAAGAATGTCAGTGGGGAAAGTACGATAAAGAAAAAATGAAACGTATTTTTGAAAAATATCAATTCCAGACCTTGATTAACCGTTTGCCATAAATAATAACAGAAGGGGTAATTAAGACTAAGGATAAATTATGGTAAAATATTATAATATTATATTTCCTAAGAATTAACCTAAGTTTAACGAAAATAATGTTTTGGAATAAAAAAAACAAAGAAGAAACATTCCGCCAGAACGGAAATCAGAAGTTTTACGGTAAAGATATAGAAATTATAGATTATCTCATGGATGGGATTTTGGTTTTTGACGAAAACAATAGGCTTTCTCTGGCTAATTTTCAGATTGAAAAATTTTTTGGAGTTAAAAAAAAAGACATAATAGGGAAAACAAGTTTAATCCTGAACCAAGTTTTGAATTTAAGACCTTTAAGCTCTTTTTTAGGAACAGAAACTAAAAAAATTACAAAGAAAAATATAAAAATCAGAGAAAATTTTATTTTAGAAGTAACAATGATTCCAATGGTATCAAGGGAAGAGAGAAGCGGCACTTTAGTTGTTTTACGCGATGTTACCCGGGAAAAATTTATTGATAGGGCGAAGAGCGAATTTGTCACCTTGGCGGCTCATCAATTACGGACTCCGAGCTCGGCTGTAAAATGGGCGCTTCAAACGCTTTTAGAGGAAGATATCGGCGATTTAAATAAAAAACAAAAAGAGCTTATTAGGGAAACATACAAAACTAATGATAAAGCCATTAAATTAGTCACCGATCTTTTGAATGTCGCTCAAATTGAAGAAGGGAAATATCTTTCCGACATAACGCTTTCCGATATCAAAGAGGTGGTTCAATCTTTAATAGATGACCGTAGAAAAGAAATAAAACAAAAAAATCTTAATTTCGAATTCAAAAAACCAAAAGAACAGTTGCCTAAAGTTATGATAGATACTAACAAAATGAAAATTGCCATAGGGAACATTTTGAACAATGCGATAAAATATACTCTTTCCGGCGGGAGAATTATAATTTCTTTAAAAGGGAACGGAAAAGAGATAGAAATTCAAATTATTGATACGGGTTTAGGCATACCGCAGTATGAGCAAGAAAAAGTATTTACTAAATTTTTTCGGGGCGTTAATATAAAAAAGATAGATACAGAGGGAACAGGGCTGGGGCTTTATATAGCCAAAAATATTATAGAAGCCCATGGAGGAAGGATTTGGTTTAAATCGGAAGAAGGCAAGGGAACTACTTTTTATTTTACCGTCCCTGTAAAAAAACAGTTCGGCGAGTTTATTAGCGGAAAATTTTATTAACCCTTCACCTTTTGATTAAGTTTGTTATAATAAA
>CAYQNN010000004.1:9929-16982 GCA_964418955.1 uncultured Candidatus Saccharibacteria bacterium
ATTAGCGGAAAATTTTATTAACCCTTCACCTTTTGATTAAGTTTGTTATAATAAATATAATCTCCGAAGGGTGAATAGCTTAAGCTTGCTTTTATTTTTTAAAGATATAAAATAAAAATAGCAAATAACGAGCGATGAATAATAAAGAGTAAACAACACCGCAAAAAGCTTGTTTTTATTTATTATTTCTCGTCCTTTAGTTTATGGCAAAAAAAATCTTAGTAATTGAAGACGATAAATTTTTAAGAGAACTTATTTCCCAGAAACTCATAAAAGAAGGGTATGATATTGCCGAGGCGGTGGATGGAGAAAAGGGGGTAGAAAGCGTTAAGAAAGAGAAACCTGATTTAGTTCTGCTTGACCTTATTTTGCCCGGGATTGACGGTTTTGAAGTTTTATCAAGAATAAAAAGTAATCCCGCCTTAGCTCAAGTTCCAGTAATAGTTTTATCCAATCTTGGCCAAAAAGATGATATTGAAAGAGGATTGAAGATGGGAGCGGCTGATTATTTAATTAAAGCCCATTTTACTCCTAGTGAGATAATCAACAAGATCAGAGCAGTTTTGGAATAATATTAACAAAGAGACAGCAAAGAATTTAAAAAAAATAACCGAGCACTCAATAATTGAGTGCTCGGTTTACTAAAGGGCTGTGAGATTCCGATTTGAATCCCATAGCCTAAGAACTATGCCGGAATTACCAGAAGTAGAAACAACAGTAGATGACCTAAAAGAGAAAGTTCTTAATAGAACCTTTATTGATGTTTGGATAGATTCCGCTTCTAGCAGAATGATTAAAAAACCGGGGAATTTTAAGGAATTTAAAAAAGAACTTAAAGGGCGAAAAATCAAAAAAATTTGGCGGAGAGGGAAAAATATTATTTTTGAACTTTCTCAAGGTTATTCTCTTTTAGTTCACCAGAAAATGACCGGCCATCTTTTAGTTGGAAATTGGAAATTGGAAACTGGAAACTGGAAACCGCTTAAAAAAGGTCCTCTGAAAGAACCGGTTAATCATTATATTCACTTAATGTTTTGGTTAAGCGGCGGCTTGATGTTAGCTTTTTCTGATTTAAGAAAATTTGGAAAAGCCGAATTATGGAAAACTGGAAAACTAATGATTTCAGAAGAAATCGAAAATTTAGGGCTAGAACCTTTAGAAAAAAGTTTTACTTTTAAAAAATTCAAGGAGGTTTTGAAGGGCAAAAAAGGGAAAGTTAAACAAGTTTTAATGGACCAAAAAATTATTGTCGGGATTGGGAATATTTATGCAAGCGAAATATTATGGGAAGCAAAGATTAATCCTTTTAAGGGTGTTTTAAAATTATCTGACGAAGAATTAAAAAAAATTTACCAAGCAATTGGAAAAATTTTAAAAAAAGCAGTTAAAGCTAAGGGAGAAAGTATTTCTGATTTTAGAAGAATTTCTGGAGAAAAAGGCGGCTTTGATCATTTTAGAAAAGTTTATCAGAAAGAAGGAGAAAAATGTCCTCGTTGCGGAACAAAAATTAAAAGAACAAAAATTGCCGGCCGCAGCGCCTACTTTTGCCCCACTTGTCAAAAAACCTGAATCCATAGATGCCGGGCCTCTATGGATTCAGGAACTTTTATGCCATATAGAAAACAACAATTTGTAAATAATGAAATTTTCCATATTGTTTTAAGGGCAATCGATAACAATTTGCTTTTTAAGAATATAGATGATTATTATCGTGGTATTTTTTCAATTTATGAATTTAATACCCTTTATCCTGTGGAAATTAGAAAACGTCGAGAAGTTCGCGCCAGAATAAAAAGAACCAGCGGAGGACAGGCCTCCGCTGGTTCTTTCGTGGATGAAGTGGATGAAAGGGATAAATTAGTAGAAATTTTGACTTTTTGTTTTATGCCAAATCATATTCATCTATTGGTAAAACAATTAAAAGATGGTGGGATAACTAAATTTATGTCTAAAATTGGCACGGGGTATGCCGGCTATTTTAACAGAAAGTATAAACGCCAAGGTCACTTTTTCCAAAATAAGTTTTTGTCAGTTCATATTAAAAACGATGAACAATTAAAAACCGTATTCGTCTACATCCACACAAATCCCATATCTTTAATAGAGCCGAAATGGAAAGAAATAGGAATCAAAAATCCAGAAAAATCTATTAAGTTTGTAGAAAATTATAAATGGTCAAGTTATTCTGACTATATTGACAAGAAGAATTTCCCCTCAGTAACAGAAAGAGAGTTTCTTTTAAAAATAATGGGTGGCAAGCAGGGCTGTAAAGATTTTATTGAAAATTGGGTAAGATATAAAGGGGAAATTAGTAAATTTACTAATTTGGCTTTAGAATAACAATAAAAGAACAGCGGAGGCCTGTCCTCCGCTTTACTCAAATTGATATGATTATATTTCTTTACGGGCAGGATACATATAGAATGAAAGAGAAATTGAAAGAGATAATTAGCCATTATAAAAAAATCCATAAAAGTGGGTTGAATTTGAGATATTTTGATTGTGGAAAATCCGCTGGACCGGTTTTTAATGATTTTAAGAACGAAATTCGCCAGGTATCAATGTTTGAAGAAAAGAAGTTGCTGATAATAACTAATTCTTTTTCTAACCCCGATTTTAAAGAGAAGTTTTTAAAAGAATCGAAGCAATTTTTAAGTTCAGATAATACAATTTTAATTTATGAACAAGAAGAGATTAGAAAAAATAATTCTTTATTTAAATTTCTTAAAGAAAATGCCAAATGCCAGGAATTTGAACCTCTCTCAGGGCAAAAATTAAAAAGCTGGGTTAAAAAAGAATTTAAAAAATACAAAATAGAGATAGCCATGGAGGTTATAGAAAAACTTTGTGAATATGTCGGTAACGACCTTTGGAGAATGAGCAATGAAATCAGAAAATTAGCCAGTTTTAAGCCAAAGGAAATAATTAAAGTAGAAGATATTAGGGCTTTAATAAAGCCAAAAGTTGAAACTGATATTTTCAAAACTATTGACGCCATTGCCCAAAAAGATAAAAAACAAGCCCTAAAATTATTGCATAAGCATTTAGAAAAAGGAGATTCCCCATTATACCTTCTATCAATGATAAATTTTCAGTTCCGAAATCTTTTAATAGTTAAAGACTTTATGGAACATAACAGGCCCTATAATGTTATTTTAAAAAAGAGCGGTCTTCATCCTTTTGTGGTTAAAAAAAGTTATTATCAGTCGCAAAAATTTAGTTTCCAAGAATTAAAAAAAATCTACCGAAATATTTTTCAAGTAGATTTAGATATTAAGATCGGGAAGATAGAACCGGAAGCGGCCCTTGATATTTTAATCGCGGAAATCTAAACTTTTTTGTTGGCTAATTTAGTAAGCCGTGATTTTTTTCGTGAAGCCGTGTTTTTTTTAATAACACCGACTTTTCCTGCTTTGTCCAATGTTTTATATATTTGAGGCAAAAGCTTTTTTGCTTCTTCAATTTTCTTTTCTGAAACTAAACCCCTGACCTTTTTTATAAGGTCTTTTATTTTCTTTTTATAAACAAGATTTCTGGCTCTCCGTCTTACATTCTGGCGGAGAGCTTTTTTCGCTGATTTGGTGATAGGCATAATTTTTAGAAATTAAGAGTTTAGAATTTAACAATAATATATATTATCAAAAATTAGAATTTTTGTAAATAGAAGCTCAATTTTTGGGGTTGTATTTTGGAAACAATTAAGTTAGAATTACACAGTTAGTTCTTTTACATTAAAAATTAAGTTGAAAGGAAAGATTAAAATGGATAAAACGATTGGAAGAATTAGAAAACCTGCCCGTGATGCCATTGGCATA
The DNA here is from genome assembly GCA_964418955.1 of uncultured Candidatus Saccharibacteria bacterium. Classification (GTDB taxonomy): domain Bacteria; phylum Patescibacteriota; class Minisyncoccia; order Minisyncoccales; family GWA2-38-27; genus CAYLWZ01. The sequence goes on from CAYQNN010000004.1 coordinate 13,745, forward strand.
GCCGATGCAGGCGGGAGAGAGTGGTCTTTAATTAGGTTTATTATTCCAGCTTTTCCGGAATTGAATATTTTTACGCGTCAAGCTAAAGTAACCACTGCCTTAGGGCCTATTATGGTCGCTACAACAGCAAATAAGCTTTGGGGCTGGCGAGTAGAAGTAATTGACGAAAACAACTATAGAGGGCCTCGTAATAATCAAGGCATGGTAGACCATCTAACCTTGCAGAAGGAAAACCCTGCCGCAATTGTCGGTTTTTACTGTGGTCTTACCAGCACGATAGAACGAGTTTGGAACTTAGCTGAGCTTTATCATCGAGAAGGAGTTGTGACTATTGCTGGTGGGTGGCATGCTCATTATTGTCCAGAAGAAACTCTGAGACACAACATTGATCTGGTTGTTCACGGCGATGGGGAAATAGCTATTCAGCGGATTATTAAAGCTCTAAAAGAAAAAAACTTTCTGAAAGATGTCCCAGGTATTTCTTTTATGGAAAACGGACAAATTAAAACCAATCCTCCGGAAATGCCTGAAGTTCCGAATCTAAACGATTTGCCTTATCCGGATTTCGGACTTTTAAGGTATGCCAAGGTAAAAATTTATCCGATTGGCAGAATCCGCGGCTGTAGTATGAATTGTGAGTTTTGCAGTGTAAAAGGAAAACCTCGCTGGGCTACGGCTAACTACTTTTTTAACTTAGTTAAATGGCTGAGAGAAACAAGAAAAGCTCGTCATTTCTTTATTGTCGACGACCGCTTAGAAGAAGATCTTGGCGGTACTATTGAGTTTTTCAAAAGAATCTCTAAAAAATATGGAAACCGACTCCATTTTACGGTCCAAACAAGATTAGAAACTGCAAAAAATGCTGAATTACTGGAAATTATGAAAAAAGCCGGAGTCAGAGTTGCTGCTGTTGGTTTTGAATCGCCGATTGATGGGGACCTTAAAGCTATGCATAAAGGATATTTGTCCTCTCAGATGCTTGAGTGGACTAAGATTTTACGCCGTTATTTCCGAGTACACGGAATGTTTATTGCTGGCTATCCGTTAAAAGAGAAAATGAAACCAATTAGCCCTAAAGAAACAGTCAAACGCTTTAAAAAATTTATCCGCAAGGCCTCTCTTGATACAGTTCAGATATTACTCCCGGTCCCTTTAGTGGGAACGGCTCTACGGAAAAGATTAGAAAAAAAAGGAAGGATTTTTCCTTTGGAATTAGTGCCCTGGAGTAAATATGATGGAAGCTATCCCTGCTTTATGCCTGACAATATGACCCTACAGGAATTTCAGGAAATACCGTGGAAGCTTATGAGCAAGTTTTATAATCCTCTAAGCTTGATCAGGATTCCTTTAAGAACCGTTGCTTTTCCAATTGATTGTTGGATTAGAGGCTGGAAAAATTGGTACCGTGATTGGTGTAGAGATGTTATAAAGTATGGAGGATATCTCCTTCTTCAAAGATGGCAAAAAAGACAGGACGGCGATTTTATAAAAAAATTAGAAAAATACAACCAAAAGACGGGATAGTATATTCCGTCTTTTTTGTTTTTAAAAATGTGCTAAAATATAGACAATACTAAAATGATAAGTTATCTTCAAGGGAAAATTATAATAAAAAAAGGAAAGTTTATTATCTTGGATATAAATGGAGTAGGCTATAAAGTTTTTGTATCTAAAAAAACTTTTTCTAAATTACCAGAAATTGGCAAGATTATTGAAGTGTTTTGTTTTTTAAATGTTAGAGAAAATTCTCTGGATCTTTATGGATTTTTAGATTCAGAAGAACTTGAATTTTTTGAAATTCTTAAAGATATTCGCAGCGTCGGTCCGAAAGCGGCTTTGGAAATTTCTTCTTTAGGGCCCTTGGAAAAAATTAAAGAGAGAATTTTAAATCAAGACGAAAAATTATTTGAAGAGATTCCCGGGATTGGAAGAAAAAAAGCAATGACGATTATTTTAGAGCTTTCAGGAAAAATTAAAGATGTTCCCAAAAAGAAAAAAACAGTAAAAACTGATGAAGCTGAAGAAGATTTGATTAGTCTCGGGTTTCCCCGCGAAAAAGCAAAAGATGCATTATCAAAAGTTCCAAATAATATAAAAGATAGCGAGCAAAGAATAAAAGAAGCTTTGAAGATTTTAGGAAGATGAATTGGAAGGATTTAATTAAAAAATTTACCCCCATTTTTTTATTGAGTTTTTATCACTATTTATTAGCCGCAATAGGCGCTTTTTTATATGGATTTCCTTCCCGCCCACGGCGAGGCTCGCCTGATGAGGCGGCAAAAAAGTTAACTGTTATTGGAATAACCGGAACTAGCGGAAAATCTACAGTAGTGGAATTAACTGCCAAGATTTTAGAAGGAGCCCTCCGGCAGGCCCAGGATAAACATAAGGTAGCTTCTCTTTCTTCGATTAAATTTAAAATTGGAGAGAAAGAATGGGAAAACAGATTAAAAATGACAATGCCTGGAAGAATGAAGATCCAAAGATTTTTAAGACAGGCAGTGAAAGCAGATTGTAAATACGTGGTTCTAGAAGTAACTTCCGAGGGGATAAAACAATATCGCCATAAGTTTATTGATTTTGATATTGCTGTTTTAACTAATTTAAGCCCTGAGCATATTGAAGCCCACGGCGGTTTTGAAAAGTACGAAGAAGCTAAAGCAGAACTTTTTAAAGCAACAAAGAAAATTCATATTATTAATTTGGATGATGAACATTCAGAATATTTTTGGAAGATTCCGGCTGAGAAAAAAATAGGATACGGAATAAAAGACAGTGGAGTTTTACCGAAAGGATTGAAACTTTTAGGAAAATTCAATCTGTATAATGCTATAGCGGCGATAAAAATAGGAATGGCCTTGGAAGTTTCTTTAGAGATTTGCAAAACTGCTTTAGAAAAAGTGAAAGGAATTCCGGGTAGAATGGAAATTGTAATTAAAGAACCATTTACCGTAGTCGTAGATTACGCTCATACACCCGAGGCTCTTAAAAAAGTTTATCAGACAATAAGACATTATAAATCAGATAAAAGTCGGATGATATGTGTCTTAGGCGCTTGTGGCGGAGGACGTGATAAATGGAAAAGGCCGGTTTTGGGTAAGATAGCTGCTCGGTATTGCGATGAAATTATAATTACCAACGAAGATCCTTATGATGAAGACCCAAGCCAGATTTTATCAATGGTAAAATCTGGAATTTCCAATTCTCAATTCTCAATTTCCAATTTCTACGAAATTCT
>CAYQNN010000005.1:0-16196 GCA_964418955.1 uncultured Candidatus Saccharibacteria bacterium
AAAGCAAAATCGCATTCTGGGAATTGGTCGCAGCCGTAAAAAATCTTTCCTTTTCTAGTTCGTTTTTCAGTTATTTTGCCCTTTCCGCATTTCGGGCATTTTATTCCCAAGGTATTTTCTTTTAACGATTCAGTATATTTACATTTTGGAAAGTTAGAGCAGGCGTAAAATCTGCCGAATTTTCCCAGTTTTATTATCAAAGGAGCGCCGCATTTCGGACATTTTTTTTCTGTCGGTTTGTCGGTGATGTCTTTTTTAGAAACTTCTTCATATTTTTCCTCAAGATTTTTTTCAAAAGGTTTATAGAAATCATTACAAACCGTGGTCCATTTTTCTCCTCCTTGAGCAATTTTATCTAAATCATCCTCCATTTTAGCGGTAAATTTAATATCAACAATTTGAGGAAAATGTTTTACCAAAATATCATTAACCACTATTCCAATTTCAGTAGGGCAGAATTTTTTTTGCTCGTTTTTTTCAATGTAATTTCTGGATTGGATAGTTGATATTGTAGGAGCATAAGTTGAAGGACGGCCAATTCCATTTTCTTCTAAAGTTTTAATTAGCGTAGCTTCGCTATATCTTGGAGGGGGTTGAGTAAAATGCTGAGAGGGGATTAGTTCCAAAAGTTTTAAAATATCATTTTTTTCTAAAAAAGGCAGTTCGTTTTCTTTAAATTTAATCGGATAAATCTTTAAAAATCCATCAAACTTCAGAATCTGTCCGGTTGCTCTAAATGTATATTTGTTTTTTACTTTTATTTTGATAGCGGTAGAATCGAAAATTGCCTGGGCCATTTGAGAAGCAATGAATCTCCGCCAGATGAGGTCATAAAGACGGTATTGGTTGTCATCAAGATTAGCTTTTGTTTTTAAAATATCAGAGGTTCTATCCGGACGGGTTGGTCTGATTGCTTCGTGCGCTTCTTGGGCTCTGCCTTTCGCTTTGTATTTTCTTAAAAACCCAGCCCAATATTCTTTGCCAAAATTACCTTCAATGAATTTTTTAGCCGAGAATAAAGATTGCTGAGAAAGGTTCAAAGAATCGGTTCGGTGATAGGTAATATTTCCTTTTTCATAAAGTTGCTGGGCAATCCCCATAGTAAACTTTGCCGGGAATCTAAACCTTTTCCATGCCTCCTGCTGTAAGGTGCTGGTAGTAAATGGCGGCAAAGGATTTCTTTTTATTTCTTTTTTCTCAACTTTTTCAACCTTGTATTCTGCTCCTTTTAAATCTTTTACAATCTCATCTGCTTCTTTTTTTGACTTAATTCCCAATTTAAGAATAACCTCTCCGTCTTTTTTCACAAGAAAAGCAGTAAACTCATTTTTCGCCCCCTCTTTTTTTAACAAGGATTCAATACTCCAATATTCAGCCGGTTTGAAGTTTTCAATTTCTCTTTCTCTTTCAACTACTAATCTAACAGCAACTGACTGGACTCTTCCGGCAGATAATCCTCTGGCTATTTTCTTCCATAGAAAGGGTGAGAGTTTGTAACCGACAAGTCTATCTAATATTCTCCTTGCTTGTTGGGCATCAACTAAATTCATATAAATTTCTCTGGGATTTTTTAGAGCTTCCTCAATGGCTGATTTAGTGATTTCATGAAAAACAATTCTTTGGGGTTTTTCTAAATCAAGAACCTGGCTAAGATGCCAAGCGATTGATTCTCCTTCTCTATCTTCATCGCTAGCAAGGATTGTTGCTTTTGCTTTTTTAACTTCATCTTTTAGCTCCCTGATAACTTTTCTGCATTTTGGAGGGATAACATATTTTGGCTTGAAATTGTCTTCAGTATCAACTCCCAGTTCTCCTTTTGGCAAATCCCGAATATGCCCAAAAGAGGAGAGAACCTTATAACTAGGGCCTAAAAATTTACTGATTGTATTTGCCTTGGTCGGGCTTTCAACAATAATGAGGTTCATATAATTATAATTAATGCGATGCCAATATACCTGCCTGCAACGCCTTCGGCGTAGCCGATGCGGGCAGGCTAATGCATACTAATGATACAAATAAACTATTGCGATTCATTATATATTAGTATAGTTAGTATAGTTTGTATATTAGTATCAATTAGCGCTTTAGCGCGTAAATATTTCCTCCTAAATTTCTTACTTTACCTTTAAGTTCTAGAACCGTCAACACACTGGCTACGATAGATGGGTTTAATTTTGTTTTTTCAATAATTTTATCTAAATGTAAGGATTCTTCTTTTAGAGTATCCGAAATTAAATTTTCTTCAAGGGTTTGAGTTCCGCCTGCCGCGTTTGATGTCGTAGGCGGAGCAAACAACTTTAATTCTTGCAAAATGTCGTTAGCGTTGTCAACTAATTTTGCTCCTTGCTTTATTAAAAAATTGGTACCGCGAGAATTTAAAGAATAAATTGAACCGGGGATAGCGAACAATTTTCTTTTTTGGGAAAAAGCATAATTTGCCGTGATTAGAGAGCCGCTTTTTTGTTTAGCTTCTATGACTAATACGCCTTTTGAAAGACCGGAGATTATTCGATTTCTTTGAGGGAAGGTAAAACGAGTCCCCCGAGTTCCTGGAGGATATTCGGAAATTAAAAGACCTTCGAGTTCAACTATTTTTTTGGCTAATTTAATATTTTCTTTTGGATAAATGCTTTTTTCGTCAAGGCCAGTACCCAAAACAGCAATTGTTCTCCCGCCCGCATCCCGCTTCCAGCGGGAAGCATTGCGGGCAGGTTTTCCCTGCTCAACTACGGCTGTGTGGGCAAAAGTATCAATCCCAGGAGCTAAACCGCTGATGATTGTTAACCCTGCTTCATTTAGTTGGCCGGCAATTTCCAGAGCTACCTGTTTTCCATAGGAAGAATATCGTCTTGTCCCTACTATCGCAAAGCAGGTTTCATCTGGTTTGATTTTTCCTCTAAAATAAAGAACCTTTGGAGCATTTTTAATTTTTTTGAGAAGTTTAGGATAATTTTTGTCTTCTATCCCAATTTTTTTTATTTCTTCCATTTTTAAATAATAACATAAAATCTTGATTTTTTTATAATACTATACTATAATTTAGAAGTTCCTAAGGCACATTAACAATAAAGAAAGGGTAGTACCCTCTCTTCTAAATACAACACTATATTGGCCAGAAAGATTTTTTCTTCTGGCTAGGCGCGAGGAGTGAAGCGTGTCCTCTGCGACACATAAACGACGAGTAACAAAGCCAGAAGAAAAAATACTCTGGCTCCAAAAGAGAAGCTCATAACGAAGCAATCTCTGCGTTGCTCCTCCTTGATGTGCCACAGAGGACACGCCTTCGTCGTCGCGCCTTGAGCTTATCTTCATTATGAGCTTCCAATACAGTATTGTATTTAAAGAAAGGGTACAGGAAAATGGAAGAAAAACAAAATGGACCAGGAACAAAAAGAGCTTGGATAGTCAGAAGAGTAATAATGGGCGTGGCAGGTTTTCTACAAAAAGAAAAAAGAATTCTTGACAAAGATGCGATTAAATTAATTCTTCCCCATAGAGAAGATAAACTTTTATTAGACAGAGTAATTATTACAGCAAAGAAGATTATTGGAGAATTTACCGTAACAGAAAAGGTTTGCAAGGGGCATAAGTTTAACGGTCAATTGATTTTCCGGGGCGTGGATATTGTGGAAATGGCAGCTCAACTTTTAGGTGTTTGGGCGGCCCAGTATTCGGAATTTGAAAATAAAATGGCTTATCTTAAAAGTATTAAGGGGGAAGTTAAATTTTCGGGGATGATAGTTCCTTCTAATCTTTTAACGGTAGAAATATCAGTCAAGGAAAACGAAAAAGAACCGAATCCTAGGATTGAAATCAAAGGCCGGCCCGGCCGTCTAATTCAAAAAGTGGTGGGAGAAAATTTTACAGCCAGAGTAGAAGGAAAATTGAAAAGTACGATTTCTCGCATTGAATTAATTATTGTTGATCCGCTCTAAAGAAACAAAAGGCTTAATTAAATAATTGAGCCTTTTTATTTTAGCTTTAGACTTATTCATTATATTCGCTCATTGCTTTTTCTATTCCTTTTTTTAAAGTTAGTCCAATCGCTTTAACGGTATTTTCAATGATTTTTTTTATAAGTTTTTTTTCTTCTTTTCTAAATTTTTGGAGAACGAATTGTTCAATATTTCGCGGTTTTTCTTTTTTATGCTGGATGCCGATTCTAATTCTAATAAAATCTTTTGCGCCGATTTCTTTAATTATAGATTCTACTCCTTTATGGCCGGCCGCTCCTCTGTTTTCCGCGATTTTGATTTTTCCTAAAGGCAAATCTATATCATCGTGGATTACTACGAGATTGGGTCTTTCTGCGAGACCCGACCTCGTACTTTTATAGAAATTTGTTAGTGCTTTCACGGCTCTGCCGGAATTATTCATAAAAGTTTGAGGTTTAGCTAGAATTATTTTTTTGCTGTTGATAAAACCTTCTGAAAATAAAGAATTAAATTTTTTAGATAATTTAAAATCAGGAAAATTATTTATTTCTTTGAATTTATTAATAACACGAAAACCAATATTGTGCCGGGTGTGGGTATATTTTTTTCCGGGGTTGCCGAGACCAATAATAATTATCACCATAATATTTAATTATATATAAAAATAATTCACTTGACAAAATTTTTGGCGAGAACTACAATCAAATATTGTTCTTTACAAACTTAATTTAATGGATTTTTTCTTCAACCAAAGAAGGAGGTGAAAATGCAAAGATACAAACATCCGCCCTAGTGGACCTAAGTGGAGGACAAAGCCAGAATTAAACAGAAAAAATCTTAATTACTAGTAAGTGATTGATCCGAAAAGGATCGTATATAAAGGTAAGGCCGAGATAAAACATCTCGGCTTTTTTTCACGCTGAAACTGTGGAAAAGAATTGCTTGACTGGTTTGTTTTAAAAGATTATACTAATGAAATAGTTCTTTTAAAAATAAAAAGATATGCATATGCGCGCATAGCGTATAAGCCTGTGTTCATCAATGAAAGGATGGATAAAATTATGAGGTATTTAATGGACAGTATCGCAGACAAAGAAAGCCAAGAAGAGTAGTAATCGCGAAGAGCAGTACCCAATGCGCAAAAGCCGAGATAAAACATCATCTCGGCTTTTTACTATACCACCGGTTAGATTGCGCGTTAATTTATTAAACCCAAGTATACAGGATTGACAAAAATTATTATATTTGTTAGAAAAAAAGACACTGTAAAAATAGAACATTAACAATTAAAGAATGAAAGGAGACGAAAACGATGAAGAGAAAAAGATAAAAAGGTTAGTTTGAGTATTGACAGTAAAAATGAAAACAACTTAAAAAAAAGAAAGGAGATTTGAAATGGCGTGGATATCGAAGAGAAAACTTGATGAAAGAATTACTGAACTTGAGAGGGAAGTTAGTGAATTAAATCCTCAGAAAATTGCCAAAGAGGCTATAAAAAATCTTGAAGAACTACCTAAAGATGTGCAAGGGCAAATAAGAGGAATTATCCGAAGCGAAACAAAGAATCTTAATGACCGTTTAGAAAATATCGAAACGGAAGTAGAAGCTCGGAGAAAAGAACTTGACAGTTTGCGTTCTGGAATTAAGAAGGTTATAGAAAGTATCTCCTCCCTGTTTGGGGAGGTATCCGGTCCAATCCCTGAAGAGAAAGCGGAAGAAACAATTTCATCAGATGAGCCAGAGACCGAGGAGGCTTCGGGTGATAAAGAAGCCTCCACTGGGGAGCAAGTCCTGGCAGATGGAGGAGGAACTGCTACCGAATCAGAACAAACTGCCAAAGAAGAAATTCCAATTCCAGACGACGACTAACAGGGGGTTTCTCTTAAAACAAATCTTCAAAGGGTTAAATTTATTTAACCCTTTTTTGTTTAGGTTTTAATAATATCTGGTCTCCTTAGAAGGATCGGGTTGCTTGCCTTGCAGCAGAAATTTAACAAGTGTTTTGTTTTGCAAAACACTTGTTGCCAGGGGCAGTCAAATTTTCTCTATGGGGCTTGTAAAAACAAAAAAGTTTGCTACAATAAAAGAAGTTAATATGAAAAAGTTTTTTATTTTTATTTGGGAAATCTTAAAAATAGTTATTATTGCCGCGGCAATAGTAATGCCGATTAGATATTTTCTTTTTCAGCCGTTTTTTGTTAAAGGGGAATCAATGGAGCCGAATTTCGAAAACGGCGATTATTTGATTATTGATGAAATTAGTTATCGTTTTCAAAGTCCCCAAAGAGGAGAAATAATAATTTTTAAATATCCAGAGAATCTTTCCCAAAGATTTATCAAAAGAATTATTGGTTTGCCCGGGGAAACAATTGATATCAGAGATGGAAAAATAACAATTTATGAGAACGGAGAAGCGCAGATTTTAGATGAATCAGGCTATCTTAGTTCCAGCTTATTTACCCAAGGAAATGTCAAAATTTCTTTAGGCGAAAATGAATATTTCGTTATGGGAGATAATCGTCCTTTTTCTTATGATTCCCGAAGATTCGGGGTTGTGCCAAGAAAGGATATTATTGGCCGAGTTATCTTTAGAGCTCTGCCCTTTACTTCTCTTACTAAGTTTAAAACCCCTGCTTACTAAAATAGGAAAATAATAGAAACAAAAAAATACAAGGATTAAAATATATGGCAAAAAAGCCTAAATTTCACAGTCCGAAAGGAATGCACGACATATTGCCGGAAGAGCAAGTTTATTATCAAAAAATTTACGAGGTGGTTTCAAATGTAGCTGATTTTTATGGATTTGGGAAAATTGATACTCCAATTCTTGAAGAAACAGAACTTTTTTCAAAAGGAATTGGCTTGGCGACAGATATTGTCAAGAAAGAGATGTATAGCTTAAAAACCAAGGGAGGGGATTATTTAAGTTTAAGGCCAGAGGGAACGGCTCCGGTGGTTAGAGCTTATATTGAGAATGGAATGCAGAGTTGGCCTCAACCGATAAAACTTTGGTATTTTGGGCCATTTTTCCGTTACGAAAGACCTCAATCCGAAAGGTATCGTCAGTTTTGGCAGTTTGGTTTCGAAATTTTAGGAGAAAAAAATCCAGTTGTGGATGCTCAAATTATTCAGATATCTTATATTATTTTAAAAGAGCTTAAATTAAAAAATTTGATTATCAATATAAATAGTATAGGATGTAATCAATGCAGGCCATATTATAAAAAACTTTTAACAAGTTATTTCAGGTCAAGAGAATCATCGTTGTGCGGAGATTGTAAGAAACGGCTGCGAGAAAATGTTTTAAGAATTTTAGATTGCAAAGAGGAAAAATGCCAGCCGATTAAAGCGGGAGCCCCTCAAACGCTTGACCATCTTTGCGATGAATGCAAATCGCACTTTAAAGAAGTTTTAGAATTTTTAGATGAGATAGAAATTCCTTATAATCTTGATCCTTATTTGGTTCGGGGACTGGATTATTATACAAAAACAGTTTTTGAAATTTTTTATCAAAACAAAGAGCAAGAAATTCCTCAGGTTGCTTTAGGAGGAGGAGGAAGATACGATAGGTTGGTTAAGCTTTCAGGCGGGAGAGAAACGCCGGCCTGCGGAATGGCCGGGGGGGTAGAAAGGATTATAAATTTAATGAAATCTCAGGAAGTAAAGGTTTCCAATGGAGATAAAGAACAGATTTTTTTGGCTCAATTAGGCAATTTTGCGAAAAGAAAGAGCTTGAAACTTTTAGGAGATTTTCGAGAGGCGAAAATAAAAGTTTCTGAATCTTTCGGGAAAGATTCTCTAAAAACGCAGTTGAGCAAAGCGAATCGCTTTGATTTAAAATATGCTTTAATTTTGGGACAGAAAGAAGCATTGGAGGATTCAATTATTATTAGGAATATGAAAACCGGAAGACAAGAAACGATAAAATTAGACAAGGTGGTGGGAGAAATGAAAAAACGACTTAAGAAATCATCTTAATATTTAAACATAATATTAAATATTTAAATAAAGTTATGGATTGTCTTTTTTGCAAAATTATAAACAAGGAAGCGCCGGTTGATATTGTTTATGATGATGATAAATTCCTCGCTTTTAATGATATCAATCCCAAAGCGCCTATCCATATTTTGATTGTCCCTAAAAAACATATTTCTTCGGTTGACCATCTTGAAATAGGAGACAAAGAATTAATGGGGGAATTGATTTTAATTGCCCAAAAAATAGCCAGAGAAAAAAAACTAAAAGGTTATAAACTAATAATTAATGTTGGCCGGGAGGGAGGACAGATAATTGACCATCTTCATTTGCATTTATTAGCCGGAAAACCAAAATAAAATCAAAAATTAAAAATCAAAGCGCAAAATGAAAAAGCAAAATGCAAAAAGTATTAAAAGAAAATTCTTTTTAAATTTTAATATATCATTTTGATTTTTACATTTTGCATTTAAGTGAAGCGAATATGGCTTTAAAAATAAAAAAAACAGAAAGGGAAACGTCACAAAGTTTGGTTCGCCGCTTTTCGAGAAGAGTAAAGCAAAGCGGGATTTTGATTCAAGCGAGAAAAAATCGTTTCCAAAAAAGGGCAAAAAGCGGCCAGATGAAAAAAAAAGCGGCTTTAAGAAGGGAACAATTGAAAAAAGAGTACGAGAAATTAAAAAAACTGGGACAGGTAGTAAAAAAAACAAGGCGTTATTAATGTCTGATTTAGGACAACAAATTAAAAACGGCCAAAATAAAGCCCTTAAAGAAAAGAACGAAATTGCCCGTTCTACTTTAGGAATTCTTTCCGCCGCTATTTCAGGCAAAGAGAAAGAAAAAAGATATAAGATTTCCAAAAAAGAGCCGGATTTAGTCGGGCAGGACCTTGCTAAAAAATCTATTTTAACAAAGGAAGAAATTATCGAAGTTATCTCTTCTGAGGCAAAAAAAAGGAGAGAAGCGATTATGGCATTTGAAGAAGGCGGCAGGATTGAGATGGCGGAGAAAGAAAAAAAAGAGTTAAAAATTCTTAAGAAATATTTGCCGGAGCAATTAAGCGAAGAAGAGATTAATAAAATAATAAAAGAAGCGATTGAAAAGAGTGGAGCAAGGGAGATGAAAGACATAGGCAAGATAATGGCAGAAATAATGCCAAGAGTTAAAGGAAGGGCAGAGGGAGCCGTAGTGAGCAAGATAGTTAAAAAATTATTATTAGCCGAATCCAAAGAATAATGATTGAGATTAATAATCTTACTGCCACTACTGTTAATGAAAAGTTTTTAGAAAGAGTTGCCCAAAAAGTTTTAAAAGGCGAGAATAGAAAGAAAGAATATTTGTCTATTGCTTTCGTCGGAGAAAAAAGAATAAGAGAATTAAATAAAAAATATCGGGGGAAAAATAGGGCGACAGACGTGCTTGCCTTCGGCGAAATTCCAAATTCCAAGTTCCGAATTCCAAGTTCTATCAAAAGATTAGGAGAGATAGTTATTTGCCTCGAGGTAATTAAGAAGAATGCCAAAAGATATAATTCAACCCTTGAGAAAGAATTAGCTCGGGTTTTAATTCATGGAATTTTACACCTTTTAGGATACGAACATGAGAAGTCAAAGGCAGAAGCTGAGAAAATGAAAGAGAGGGAGAATCACTATTTATCTCGGATTTAATGCCAATCATACAAACATCTAAACATCTAAACATCTAAACATTATGTTAAAATGTTTAAATGTTTAAATGAAATATGTCAAGACCTCATACTATCGCCGCGCTGGATATTGGTTCTGGCTCTATAAAGATGCTGTTGGTTTCTAAAAAACCGGAAGGGGCAGATTTTGAAATTTTAGGGCAGAAACAAGAAATTTCTTCAGGAGTTAGAAGGGGAGTAGTAATTGATGTTCCAAAAGTAACAGAAATTATTTTTTCTTTGAAAGAGAAAATGGAAGGGGATTTTGGGAAAAAAATAAATAATATTTATGTGAATATCGGAGGAGGGCATTTATTTTGTATTCCTTCACGCGGTTTGGTTTCTGTCTCTCGGGCTGACCAAAAGATCTCTGAGGAAGATGTGGAAAGAGTTCTTCAGGCTGCCCGGACTATTTCTCTTTCTTCTCATAACAAAGAGGTCATTGAAGTTTTTCCAAGAGATTTCATAGTTGACGGCGAGGGTGGAATAAAAGAACCAACTGGAATGCAGGGAGTGAGATTAGAAACGGACGTAGTGGCGCTTTGCGGTTTTTCTCCCTATGTAAAAAATTTAAGCCAGACCGTTTTAAACGCCGGTTTTCAATCAAATGTTTTGATTCCTGCCTCCTTGGCCAGCTCGCGAGCGGTTTTAACTCCCAAGGAAAGAGAATTAGGAGTTTGTGTTTTAGATATAGGCGCTGGAACCACAAGCTTAGCCGTGTTTGAAGAAGAAAATTTGCTTCACAGCGCTGTTTTCCCGATTGGTTCGGCGAATATTACCAATGATTTAGCTATCTGTCTTAAAACCGATATTGATACTGCCGAGAGAATAAAAATAGAGTTTGGGGGTTGCCGGACTTCTTCTCTTAAAAACGAGGGAAAATACAAAAAAGAGAAAAAGATAAAGATTGAAGGAGAAGAGCCGCTTATTTTTTCAAAAAAATTATTAACAGATATTATTGAAGCAAGGGTTTCCGAAATTTTTGATTTGGCTTTAAAAGAGTTAAAAAAAATATCCCGGCAGAAATTGCTTCCTGCTGGTATAGTTCTAACCGGTGGCGGAGCGAAACTGCCCGGCATAAAGAATTTGGCTAAAAAAGAGTTTAAACTTCCTTCTCGGATAGGAACCCCGAATTTATTTCCCGATTTTCAGGAGAACTCAAGCCTATCTACTCTTTGCGGTTTAATTTTAGAGGGAGCAGGAGCAGAGGAGTATCCAGAGAGAGTATCAGGTTTTTGGAAGGAGCTTTTAATCAAATTAAAAAAATTATTTAGTGTTTTTATACCTTAAATACTTTAACTTTTATGCAGCAAAATACAAAAATAAAGGTAGTTGGAGTTGGGGGCTCTGGTTCAAACGCAGTTTCCCGAATGATGAAGTGCAAAATGGAAGGTGTGGAATTGATTGCCGTTAATGCCGACGCTCAAGACCTCCAAAGAACGAGGGCGCATAAAAAAATTAGAATCGGAGTGAAGCTGACCAAAGGATTGGGGACGGGAATGAACCCCGAGGTTGGAAGAGAAGCAGCCGAAGAACAGAAAGAAGAAATTCACAAAGCTTTAATTGGTTCAGATTTAGTTTTTATCACCTGCGGTTTGGGCGGCGGATGCGGTTCCGGAGCTTCTTTAATTGTTGCTGATATCGCCAGAAAAATAGGAGCTTTAACTATTGCCGTGGTTACCAAACCGTTTGCTTTTGAAGGAATACAGCGGATGGAAATTGCCAAAAACAGCTTAAAAGGGTTGAAGGGAAAAGTAGATACATTAATTGCTGTTTCTAATGACAAATTACTTTTTGTTTTAGAGCCAAAAACTACCGTCTCAAACGCTTTCTGGTTTTGCGATGAAATTTTAAGGCAGGCGGTTCAGGGAATTTCTGATTTGATTGTCCTTCCTGGAATAATTAATATTGATTTCGCCGATGTCAGGGCAATTATGAAAAATTCTGGTTCCGCTCTTTTCGGAATAGGGAAAGCAAAAGGGGAAGGCCGGGCCGGCAAAGCGGCTAAAAAAGCGCTTAATTCCCCTCTTTTAGATGTTTCCTGCAAAGGAGCGAAGGGAGTGCTTTTTAATGTCTCCGGCGGTAAAGACATCAGCCTTTCAGAAGTAGATGAGATAGCTAAGATAATTACCCAGGAGGTTTCTCCGGAAGCAAGAATAGTTTTTGGCGCTATTCAGAATGAAAAGTTGAATAAGGGCGAAATGAAGGTAACGGTAATTGCTACCGGGTTTTAGCGAATGAGTAGGTCAAAGGTATTTTTTTATTTTTGCCTTTTTTTTATTTCTGGAATTTTTTTAAACTCAATAATTCTAATTTCCCAGCTGTTGATGCTAGTTTTTTTAGTAATGGGGTTAATCTTAATTTCTGTTTTTTGGCGGCGCAAAAAAATAGTTATGATTGGTTTCTGCTTAATTTTTTTATTTATAGGAATTTGGCGAAGCCAAGCAATAGAATTTAGAAGCGAGAATAGTAAATTAAGAGCATACAACGGGTTAGAACAAAATATTACCCTAACCGGGAAAGTTGTCAAAGAGCCGGATATAAGAGAAAACAGTATAAAACTAACAGTTGAGCCAAAAGGAATTACGGGGAAAGGCAGGGTTTTAGTCACAACCAATCGCTATCCAGAATATAATTACGGAGATAAGTTAAAAATCACTGGAAAGTTAGAGACCCCAACTGTTTTTGAGGGATTTAATTATAAAAATTATTTAGAAAAAGAGGGAATTTATTCTGTGATATATCGGCCAGAGATTGAACTCCTTGATAGAGAAAACCATAGAGGCTGGGTCTCTATGGTTTATGGGAAGATTTTAGAGTTTAAAAATAAACTAAGAGAGAGTATTTATACTTCGCTACCACTGCCGCAGAGCTCAATTTTAGGAGCAATGATTTTGGGAGATAAAAGCAGAATGTCAGCAGACTTGAAAGAAGAATTAAGTATTGCCGGGGTTCGCCATATTACCGCTGTTTCCGGCATGCATATTGTAATTCTTTCCGGTATCTTAATGTCTTTATTGCTTACTCTTGGATTTTGGCGGGGACAGGCGTTTTATCTCTCAATAATTTTTATTTCGCTTTTTATTATTATGACTGGCGCTCAGCCATCGGGAATTCGGGCCGGAATAATGGGCGGGATTTTCCTTCTGGGTCAGAAAATCGGCAGAAAATCATTCAGCCCTCGGACAATAGTAATAGCAGCTGCTTTGATGTTGGCAATTAATCCTTTGCTTTTGTTAAATGATGTCGGGTTTCAACTTTCATTTTTGGCGGTGATGGGAATTATTTATTTGAGCCCTATTTTTAAAAATTGGTTGAAATTTATCCCTAAAAAACTTAATTTCCTAAAAGATATTATGATAATGACTCTTGCCGCTCAAATTTTTACTTTGCCGATTTTGGTTTATAATTTTAGCAGAATATCCTTAGCGGCTCCTTTGACGAATATTCTGATTATACCGGTTGTTTATTGGATTATGCTTTCTGGTTTTATTTTTACTTTAGTGGGAGTTATTTGGCCTTTTTTGGGTTGGATTTTCTCTTTCCCCTGCTTGTTTTTATTAACTTATTTAGTAAAAGTGGTGGATTTCTTTTCCCATTCTTGGGCAGCGAAAGAGATTGAGAATGTCCACTGGCTTTGGCTGATAGCCCCTTATTCAATTTTAGGATTCTTGGTTTACCGGTTGAACAAAAAAGAAAGATTAAAATTTTTAGAATATTAATGTATTGTGAATACTTCACATAATTGCTTTGTTCGGTCGAAGTAAAAGAATTTATTCTTTTACTTTTTCCTCATTTATAATTATAATTACAAGCGAGGAAGAGATACAAGAATAAATTCTTGTATCTCGAGCGAGCGAAATAATTATACGGCGAAGCCGCAATAATAAAAAAATATGGATAATAATATAAATAGTGATAAGAGGGCGTGGGTGGTAGCGGTCAATATGGGTTATGGACATCAAAGGACTGCCCATCCTCTGAAATGGTTTGCCCCAGAGAAAAAAGTTATTAATGCCAATGACTATCAAGGAATTCCAAAAAAAGATAAAAAAATCTGGAAGGCAAGCAGGGCTTTTTATGAATTCATTTCAAAATTTAAAAGAGTTCCTTTGGTTGGCGAACCGATTTTCTCGCTTTACGATAAATTTCAAAATATTCCCAGTTATTATCCCAAAAGAGACCTATCAAAACCGGGTTTTAGCTTAAAAAGAATTTATTCCACAATTAAAAAAGGATGGGGCCGAGATTTAATTTCAAAATTAAAAAATGATAACCTGCCCTTAATAACTACTTTTTTTATCCCGGCTTTTATGGCCGAGATTTTTAACTATCCGGCAGATATTTTTTGCGTTGTCTGCGACGCTGATATATCCAGAGCCTGGGTTCCTTTGGAGCCGGCTAAAAGCAGGATTAAATATCTTGCGCCTAATTCCTGGGTTGCTAATCGGCTAAAGTTTTACGGAGCCAGAGAAGAAAATATTTTTTTAACCGGTTATCCTCTGCCAATAAAAAACATCGGGACAGAAGAAATGAATATTTTAAAGAGTGATTTGAGCCAGCGGATTTTAAATTTAGACCCGACCCAAAAATATCGCCGCCAATATAAATCATTGATTGAGGGAAAAATAGGGCTCTTGCCTGAAAGTTCGGACCATCTTTTAACAATTATGTTTTCTGTCGGCGGAGCCGGCGCCCAAAAAGAAATTGCCATTAAATATGTCCGAAATTTAGCTGAAAAAATCAGAGAAGAAAAAATTAAAGTAATTTTATCGGCCGGGATTAGAAAAGAAGTTGAAAAATATTTTTTAGAAGAAATAAAAAAGCTTAAATTAGAAGAATTTTTAAACAAAAATATTGAAATAATTTTTGGAAAAGAAATAGGAGATTATTTTTCCGTTTTTAATCAAAAATTGAGAAAGACAGATATTCTATGGACCAAGCCGAGCGAACTTTCTTTTTACAGCGCCTTGGGGGTCCCGATTATTATTGCTCCGCCAATCGGTTCGCAGGAAGATTTTAACAAAAAATGGCTTTTGCATATGGACGCCGGAATTTCAGAAGAAAATCCAAAATACGCGAATCAGTGGATATTTGATTCTTTAAATAGCGGGCGGTTCGCCGAAGCGGCAGTTCAAGGATTTATTAAAGAGAAGAAACTCGGAGTTTATAATATCCAAAAAATAATTTTTAAAAATTAAATTCCGCTGTAGGCGGGAAAAAATTAAAAATTCTATACGGTTCCAGATTTGTGGTTTATTCATTAAAAATTAAAAATTAAAAATTAAAAATTCTATTGTCATGCTTTGGTTAATAGTTACAATTTTTGCTTATTTTATTCTTGCCGTTGTTTATCTGTTTGATAAATATCTTTTAAAGGGTTCTATCCCTAACCCTAAAGTTTTTGCTTTTTACGTGGGAATTTTGGGAGTTTTAGTTTTAGCTCTTATTCCTTTTGTGGGATTTTATATTCCGGAAATTAAGCAAATTATTCTAAGCTTTTTGGCGGGCGCTATATTTATCTACAGCCTTTTCTGGTTTTATAAAGCCCTGCGTTTATTTGAGGCCTCTCGGGTAGTGCCGGCAGTTGGAGGATTAGTTCCTTTATTTACTTTTGGGTTGGTCTATATTTTTTCTTTCACTAAAGAAACTTTATCTTTTTCAGGATATGTCGCTTTTATCTTATTAATACTTGGAAGCCTGCTTATTACTATAGAAAAAAAGAAATTTGTTAGTTTAAAAAGCTTTGAAATTTCCGCCGTTGTCGCCTTTTTGTTTTCTCTATCAATCGTTTTAGCTAAATATGTTTATTTGAGCCAGTCGTTTTGGAACGGTTTTATCTGGATGAGAATCGGCGGACTTCTAATGGCTGTTATCTTTTTTCTTCTGGCTCCGGAAATTAAAAAAGAGATTTTTGAGAAGAAAGTTAGCTTTAAGAAAAAAACCGTTGGGATTTTTCTTTCAAGCCAAATTGCCGGCAGCGGGGCTAATATCCTGCAGAACTGGGCGATTGCTTTGGCTCCCCTAAGCTGTCTGTCCATAATTAACGCCCTTCAGGGCGTTCAGTATATTTTTTTGTTTATTTTTACAATTTTTCTTTCTTTAAAATTCCCTAAAATATTAAAAGAAGAAATTTCCAAGAAATTTATCCTCCAGAAATTTTTCGCCATTTTATTTATATGCGCAGGTTTGGCTATTTTAGTTTTCAAATAAAGAGTGTATAATTATTTTAAAAAGGGTATAATTAAAATGATGAAGGGAGTTAGAAAACAAAAGATATTTTCAAAAAACGCCGGATTTACCATAGCTGAGCTTTTAGTGGTTATCGCCATTATTTTTCTTTTGTCAAGCGTTATTTTAGTGGCTACCAAGGAAGCGAGAGAGAAAGCAAAAACAGTAGCTTCTCTCCAATTCAGCGCCAGCGTTTATCATGCTTTAGGGGCTTATACCATGGGAGAATGGAATTTTGATTCTGTATCTGTTCCAACAGTAAGAGACACCAGCGGTAATGATAAAGACGGCGAGCTTAAGAATGGCGCCAAAATATCCTCTGGCGGCGGCATAATAGGCGATGCTTTAAATTTAAGCGAGGGGCAGTATAT
>CAYQNN010000006.1:0-14743 GCA_964418955.1 uncultured Candidatus Saccharibacteria bacterium
ATGTTATTATTTTACAGACCTAAGGTGTATCATATGTATCTGAACCTATACACCCTGCAGAAGAAAATTGACAAGGTTTTCTGAAAGAAAATCTAAATGTCAAAGAGCAGTCAAATTTTTTCTACAGGGTCAACAACGGCTACAAAACTGCTTTCAAATATTTTCCCGTATAGCTTTTTTTGTTTTTGGCAACCTCGCCGGGTGTTCCTCTGGCAATAACATATCCTCCTTTATCCCCTCCCTCTGGCCCTAAATCTATTAGCCAATCTGAATTTTTAATTAAATCTAAATTATGTTCTACCGCAAGAACGGTATTCCCTTTATTAACTAATTCTTTCAGAACCTTAATTAATTTTTTAATATCGTCCGGGTGGAGGCCGGTTGTCGGTTCATCTAAAATATACAAGGTCTTACCAGTAGCCTTTCGGGAAAGCTCGGTGGCTAATTTTACTCTTTGGGCTTCCCCGCCTGAAAGAGAAGGCGCTGGCTGGCCAAGCTGAATGTACGATAAACCAACCTCATTTAAAGTCTTTAATTTCGGAAAAAGTCCTGGAATATTTTTGAAAAACTCTAAGGATTCTTTAATTGTCATTTCTAAAACTTCGGCAATATTTTTTCCTTTATATTCAATTTCTAAGGCCTCCTTATTATATTTCTTCCCCTTACACTCCTTACATTCAATATAAACATTGGGCAAAAAATACATTTCAACCTTAATTTCTCCTTGTCCTTCGCAAAATTCGCATCTTCCTCCTTTAATATTAAAACTAAAATGACCGGCCGAATAATTTCTTATTTTGGCTTCCCGTGTTTGGGAAAAAAGTTCTCTAATATAGGTAAAAGCGCCCGTATAAGTTGCCGGATTAGAACGGGGTGTTCTGCCGATTGGTGACTGGTCAACCAAAACAACCTTATTTAAAAATTCCGCGCCTAAAATCTCTTTATATTTTCCCGGGTCCTCTTTTGCCGAATAAAACTTTTTGAGCAAGGCCTTAGCTAAAATATCGTTCATCAAAGAACTTTTTCCCGAACCAGAAACTCCGGTTATACAAACAAATTTGCCAAGAGGAATTTTTACATTAATATTTTTTAGATTATGCTCTTGAGCTCCCTTAATTACCAAATATTGTATAAAACCCGACCTTACATATTTTAAATGTGTAAGGTCGGGTTTTGAATCGTCAAGCTTTGAACATTCTACTTCTACCTTCTTTCGTCCTGACAGATACTCTCCGGTAAGAGTTTTTGATTTGAGCAGTTGTTTTGTGGTCCCTTCAAAAATAATTTTTCCTCCCTGTTTGCCCGCGCCAGGACCGACATCAATCACCCAATCGGCGGCCATAATAGTTTGAGCATCATGTTCAACCACTATAACCGTGTTACCAAAATCGCAAAGTTTTTTGAGCGTAGCAATTAATCTTTTTTGGTTTTTTGCATGAAGACCAATTGACGGTTCGTCTAAAATATACAAAACTCCACTTAATTTTGAGCCAATCTGAATAGCCAATTTTACTCTCTGTTCCTCTCCTCCGGCCAGACTCGCCGCTTTTCGACCTAAGGTTAAATAATTAAGCCCGACGTCTTCAAGGAACTGAAGGCGATTCAAAATCTCTTTAATTATGGGCTGAGTAATCTTTAAATCAGAATTTCGGATTTCGGATTTCGGATTTTTATTTCCGAGTAATCTTTCGAAAAAGTTTTTTGCTTTATCAATTGACATTTCTACCATTTTGTCAATGGACTTACCACTTACAGTAACGGCCAAAACCTCTGGTTTTAATCTTTTTCCCAAACATTTTGGGCATTTTTTTACTATCATATACTGTTCTATTTCTTTTTTAATCCAATCGGAATCAGTCCCCTGATGTTTTTTTTCAAGAATGGGAATCACCCCTTCAAAAACACTGCCATCTCCGTAAAGAATAAAATCCACAATTTTTTTAGGTAATTCTTTAACCGGTTTATTAAGAGAAAAATTATGTTTTTCCGCCAAATTTAAAAACTTTCCCCAAAAATAATTTTGTCTTCTTATTTTATGAGAAGCGCGCATCCAGGGCCTGATTGCGCCTTCGGCAATAGTTAAATTCGGATTAGGAATAACCAATTTCGGGTCAACTTCCAACTTTTCGCCTATCCCCATACACGCTGGGCAGGCGCCGTAAGGACTGTTAAACGAGAAAAGACGCGGCTCCAATTTAGGAAAAGAAAATCCGCACTTTTCGCAAGCAAAATCTTCGTTGAAAATCAAATCGCTGGTTTTCTGCCTGCCTCGCCTCGACGGCGAGTCGAGGCCGGGTTTTTTCTTCTTTGTCTTTTGATTTACTATTACAGTCCCTTTCCCTATTCTTAGGGCTATTTCTAAAGAATCTGCCAGCCGAGATTTATCTAAATTATCATCAATTACTAATCTGTCTATCACCGCTTCAATATTGTGTTTTCTATTTCTATTCAAACTTTTTCCTAACGCTTCTTCAATCCGATAAATTATTCCGTCAACTCTTACCCTAACAAAGCCCTTTCTTTGAATTTCTTCTAAAGTTCCTTGGTATTCTCCTTTTTTGGAACGAACCACTGCGCCCAGAATAATAATTTCTGATTTCCGGGGAAATTTTAAAATTTTCTTTACAATTTGATCAACCGTTTGACGAGAAATTAACTTTCCGCATTTTGGACAATGAGGTTTTCCAGCTCTGGCAAATAAAAGACGGAGATAGTCATATATCTCTGTCATCGTACCCACAGTCGAACGAGGATTATGGGCTGCCTTTCTCTGGTCAATAGAAATAGCCGGACTTATTCCTTCTATTTTTTCTACTTCCGGCTTGTCCATTACTCCTAAAAATTGTCTAGCATAGGCGGATAAACTTTCAACATATCTTCTCTGTCCTTCGGCATATAAAGTATCAAAAGCCAAAGAACTCTTTCCTGAACCTGAAATCCCGGTGATTACCACTAATTTATTTCGGGGGATATTAACATCAACATTTTTTAAGTTATGTACTTTAGCTCCCCGAATTTTGATAAAATTACTTTTCATTTCAAGAATATATGTTTATACAATAGCGAATCAAGGCTCTGCTGAGCATTGGCGAGGCATAGTTCTTATAAATAATCTATTATAGCCGAAATTTTAAAATTTTTCAAGAGATAATAAAGCGCGGGAGTAATTCCCGCGCTTTAAAAAATCTATTCTATGTAATACAGAGTTAAAAAGATAATCGAAACTTCTCTATGGCGTTTTGAATAGCAGACAAGATTGAAGCTAAATTATCAAGCCAGTTTTCATCCGGGATAGACATTGCCAAGGAACCTAATTTCTGGGCGTTGTAAATAGATTGTATCTCGGATGTAGATAAAGCCCTGCCATAAACCATAACATCGTCTATTTCTCCGTCAAAAGAACCGTAATTATTCGGCGGGTTTGCTCCTATCCAGGCGGAAACAGTATCGCTCGCTGAAATTGCTCCTGTTTTGCTTGTTCTTCCCACCTCAACTCCGTCTTTATACAAAATCATACTAGCGCCATCATAGACAGCAACGGCGTGAGTCCATACGCCGGGAGATAATGTCCCCGAGCTTGCCTTTAAAGTTGTTGTTGTCCCATCTGTCTTCAACCTAAACCTTAATTTATTACTGTATTCACCTAACATCCAATAATGGCTATTTGTAGCCGAACCAGTTGCCTTGGAAATTATTCTTGCGTCGCCGGCAAAGTCATCCGCTTTAAACCAAGTTGAGATAGTCATACCGCTTCCAGAAACATTCATAGTTCTTAAATCAACATAATCATTGCTACCGTCTAAGTTTAAAGCTTGTCCTTTTCCTGAATCGCTAACTACGGCTGCCCCATTCGTTAAAGTTCCATTATTAACTCCTTTTTCATCGTTAGCATTTCCTTCAAACTTCCAGTAGGAAATATAGTCGGTTGGAAAGGTTGGCGTTGGAGTTGGAATCGGAGTTGGCGCCTGGCAGGCAGGGTCTAAGGAACAATCAGAATCTAAACAGTCGGTTTGACCGTCGCAGTCATTGTCTAATCCATCAGCGCAGTTTTCCGATGATGGCTGGCTGTTCTGAACACAGTTTCCCCAAACGCCGCCTGACTGGCAGATTTGGGTTCCTACAGAGCATACGCCTAACAACCCGGTATCGCAGGATTGGGTCTGACCCGAGGTACAAGCGCCGCATCCTGAATCCTGAGAATCTGTTAGTCCGTCGCAGTCATTATCCTTGTTGTCTGAACAATTGCCATTAGCTGTTGTTTCCGCTCTATCATAGCCGCCGCAGGAGCAGGAGCAATCAGAACAACTGTCTGAGGTATAAATACAGGATGTTCCTGAACAACGATAATCTTGGTAACTGCTTCCGCTGCATTTGTCTAAGCTGTTGCAGTTCTGACAGTTTGGATAAGTTCCGCAGGAAGTATCTGTTCCAGAGCATTGCTGAACAGCGCCTCCTTGGTATTCATAACAGCCGGCGTCCGGTTGTGCATCCCGTGGATTGCCGAGAAAGTCTGTTGCCGTAGCCTGCGCCGGGTCGGCAAAACCGATAGCGTCAGAACCTGCCGCTAACTGATAGGCGTCATTGAGGTTTTGTTTGTGGGAGCTATCAGGATGCGTGTAACTATATTGGTCAAAAAGTGCTCCCCCAACAAAGAAATTTCCACTTCCTTCAAAATAATCATCGGTTTTGTAGACAATTATGCTGTTTGAGCCGGGGGGAGTATCTATCCAATTGCCGTTTTGATCGTTAAAAGACCAAAAAATGTTGTTGTTTTCAGTAAAATCGCCAATACCTGATTGAAAATCAACAGAGCCGACAAAAATATTGTTATATACCTTTAAATTAGAAACACCTCCAGCGCCTCTTGGCCTGAACATTGTAGCGTGATATTTATATACGGGGGTAATTGCATATTCCCAGCCTATTAAAGTATTATTTCTGATTGTGATATTGCTCTTTAGCTTGCTAAAACGGCTGTTAGTAGTACCTTGAGCGTCATAAACAAGATTATTCTCAATAAGCATATCTGTATAACCGTCATTGGGATAATCTTTATATTTGTCGTCATAGAAATTAATACCTCCAGAGCCACCATAGTTATGTATTATGTTGTTGCGAACTGTTAAACGGTTTACACGTACAGCAAGCCCCGAACCATGAGAACCTATAGCGCTTCGCCTGTCATGCATATGATTATTTTCAATTATAATTTCACCATTATTATCAGAATTTTGAAGAGTTATGAAGCTTGAAGCCGTTTTGTGGATATGGTTATTTTTTATTATAAGGCCATCCCGGATATCCTTATATGTCAAAATGCCCTGGTAGCCACCCTGTATATCACAGCCATCAATCAGGATATCGTACACGCCATTATGTTTGCCTTCAATCCATACCCCCCGCTGATAATTTGATGACGGAGGCCAAGGTCTGTTTATATTACAGTCAATAACCCTGACATGGGAAGAGTCCCTTATAAACAGCAAGGCGTTCTGGCTGTTGTCGTTGACTATTAAATCAATATTCTTAAGTGTGATATAGCGATTCTCAGCGCCGGTTATGTTTGTCCACCCGAAGACAGGTTTTTGGCTTGAGTTTTCCGCTTGATATACTACACCGTCGCTCCAACTGCTTCGGTTCAGGCCGGTTCTGTTGAAACTCACCTCCCCGTAGTCGCCGGACCGAAGCAAAACCGTATCGCCGTTCGCTACTGATGACTGGGCCTTGGCCATTGTTTCCCAAGGACTACTGCTTGTTCCTGAATTAGCGTCGTTTCCATTCACCGCATCAAGATAATAAACATTTCCAACAGGACACGCCCCGCAATCACTATAACATTCAGGAGCAACATCACTCTCTCCGCAGGTTTCTTTTCCGTTGCAGGTTCCGTCTCCGCAGACAGAAGCAGGAGGAAGAATAGGTTTAGGACTGACAGTAATAGTTATTGTTTCTGAATCTGTTAACTGTCCGTCGCTCACGGTAAAGGTTATCTGATAGCTTCCTGCTCGGGAAGGCAGCCAGGAGAAGAAACCATTGGATAAGAATACCGCGCCCGCAGGCAGTCCCTGTGCTGAATAAGTCAATGGATCTCCGTCCGGGTCAGAAGCGGAAAGCTTGAAGGTAAGGAAATTTCCTTCAGCTACTGATTTATCCCCGATAGCGCCAAGCGCAGGAGGACTATCCGCCGCAGAGAGCACTGTAAATTCTTTGGCATTGCTTTCACCTGCCCGATTAATTACCGTAATCATATATCTTCCCGAAGGAACATCAGGCACTTTGCAGAGAGCCATGCGGTCAAAATTCCACATTATTATCCCTGCCCTGTAATTGTCCCCGCCTGAAGCGGTAAACCTTACCTCGCTGAAGATATTGCCTCTCCCAAAATACTCGCCCCAAACAACAAGATAACTTCCCGGTTTAGCGACAGCTGGGGATAAAGACATACCGTTAAAATCTGGTATAGCAAATACTTCTATGCGGGCGGTCATAGTATCTGAAAGCCCTCCGCTGTCTGAAACGGTAAAGGTAACATTATAGTCAAGAAATTGGTATTTATAACCGCCTGCCTGCCCATATTTGGGCTTCCATGAAAACTCCCCTGTGGAAGAATTAAGGGTTGCTCCGGAAGGCAAATCCTTGACTGAATAAGTTAGAGCGTCTCCATTAGGGTCAGAGGCGGAAAGATTAAACTGAAGCGTCTCGCCTTCGTTTACCAGCTTGTGTATAGACGCTAAGGCAAACACGGGCGCGCTATTCACAGAATTTATAGCTAAAGATACAGCAGCAATGTTGGAATCAAGCTCTCCATCGTTTACCTTGAAGGTGAAGGGGTCAGAGCCGCTATAGCCAGTGTCGGGTGTGTAGGTCAGATTTGGAGCTGCGCCAGTTAGAGCCCCGTGAGCTGGTTGGGTTATTATATGATAGGTTAAGCTATCTCCGTCCAGGTCAGAAGCGGTCAAGATAATATCTACATAGGTATCCTCACCCGTAGCAACAGACTGGCTGTAGGCAATCGGGGCATGATTGGTTGGAATCGGGCCGCTGGTATATTCGTAACAGCCCGCATCTGGCTGGGCATCACGTGGATTGCCGAGAAGGTCTGTTGCCGTAGCCTGCGCCGGGTCGGCAAAGCCGATTCCGTCGGAACCGTCAGCCAGCTTGTAGGCGTCGTTGAGGTTTTGTTTGTGTGAGTGCTCACCATCTGAAGCGCGAGTATAGCTGTATTGGTCAAAGAGCGCCCCGCCAACAAAGAAGACACCGGAGTCTTCAAAATAATTCTCGTTATATCCAGGATTAAAACCACTCGGTCCATAAATCACTATACTGTTGCTGCCTGGCGAGTTTGATAGGTAGCTACCGCTGTCTTTAAAAGAGAAAAAAATATTGTTATTCTCTTCATAGTTTTTAAGAGTGCTCTTCATATTAGCGGTTCCGACAAAAACGTTATTATACACCTTAAGATTTTGAACGCCGACATCCGGGTATTTTGCGTTAAAAGATGCTGCAGTGCCATACCAATTAGCGCGCGAACAGCCAGCGTAATGGGCTCCGACAAAAGTGTTGTTCCGAACCGTTATGTTTCTCCTGAGGTCATCGAAAAGTGAGTTAGTTGTCCCAACCGAATCGTAAATAAGGTTGTTTTCGATTAGCATATTTTCGTAGCCATTCGGCGGCTCACCAGGGTCGTCATAGAACTTGATTCCGCCAGAACCTCCAAAGTCGTGTATGATGTTGCCTCTCGCCGTCAAATTGCTTATCCGCACAGCTAACCCCGAACCATGAGAACCTATAGCGCTTCGCCTGTCATGCATATGGTTGTTTTCAATTAAGACTTCGCTGTTGTTGAAATATGATTGCAGTGTAATAAAGCTTGATGCAGTCAGATGGATGTGATTGTTCCTGATAACGATGCCGTCCCGGATATCCTTATATGTCAAAATGCCCTGGTAGCCGCCCTTAATATCACAACCCTGAATTAGAATATCGTATACGCCGGTATTTCTACCTTCAATCCATACGCCGCGCTGAAAATTTGATGATGGAGGCCACGGCCTGTTTATATTACAGTCAATAACCCTGACATGCGAAGAGTCTCTTATGAGCACTAGGGCGTCCTTGCTATTATCGTTGACGGTAAAATCAATATTCTTAAGTGTGAGGTATCGGTTCTCAGCGCCGGTTATGTTTGTCCACCCGAAGACAGGTCTTTGGCTTGGGTTTTCCGCTTGATACACTACACCGTCGCTCCAACTGCCTCTGCTCAGGCCTGTTCTAGTAAAGTTCACATCTCCGTAATCGCCTGAACGAAGCAGAACCGTATCGCCGTTTGCTACTGATGCCTGGGCCTTTGCTATTGTTTTCCAAGGACTACCGCTTGTTCCTGAATTAGCGTCGTTCCCATTGACTGGGTCAATGTAATGAATGTTTCCCGCCGTGAGTGTTGAGATATCTCTTTCTTTATCAGAACGAAGCCCTTCTAATATCTGGTTAATTTTCGTTCTAGTTGAAGAACCGACAAATCCTGTTCCTCTGCTAAGGTTTAGGGGAGATAATAAGGATTGGCGATACTTTTCTTGAAACTTAATTACAGCAGTTAAAGTTCTTTTTCCAAAGTAAGTTGTCTCGTTATTCGGAGAGCCCATTCCTGTTGCTGATACCCTCGTTTCCGGATCTGAATTGAGAAAGAGCTGGAGGTATTTAACCTCTATTGAAGATTGTCCGTATTTAAGGTTGTTTTGGAAAGTAAAGGTTGGGGGTATATCGGATAGGGATAAGGACTGGGACGAAGTTTGGCTTGTTGTTCGGGACAACAAATTCTGCAGCTGCCGGGTAGTATTGTTTATCTCTAATATCTTTGCCTGAAGCTCTGATACGGTCATCTCTGAAATTGGCTTGTCTGTGGTGACTGCCTGACCATATTTTGGAGAAATAAAAGTGAAGGTTAATATTACCCCGATTATTAAAAAAATTGACGCTATTTTATATTTTTTCATATATTTTTATTTATTATTATTTGTTAATTATTTAATTAAAGATTATATTCCCAGCGTCTGTCGGTGAACAAATCCTTTTCTTATTTTACATTAAATCGTTAGAAAAAAAAACACCTCCTGTGGATAACTTAAAAAGATATTATTCAGAAAATATTTATTTATTGAAAATGAACAGTTTATCTTATATTGATAATAAGCAAAACTGAATTAAACGTTTAAATTAAACTTAAATATTTTCCGATTATCGTTTCAGTTAAAAGTGTTTACCTCCGCCAATTTATTTATTATAAAATATCATAAAAAATCAGGAGAAATTGACCTTTTATTAAAATACTGATAAGATAAAATATGATAGGGAAATTATTATTTAATATTATCGCTGGGATATTAGGGCTTTTTTTAGCTATTAAATTAAGCCAGAGCCAAGCAATAGGTTTCATTAAAGGAATAGAATACAGCGGTCCTGTCACAACAGTATTGATAACCGGCGGATTTTTAGGATTAGCTAATTTTTTCATTAAGCCGGCTCTGAAAATAATCTCGCTTCCTTTAAGAATTTTAACCCTTGGACTATTCAGCTTGATTATAAATATGTTTCTGGTCTGGATAATAGTTGACATTTGTTCCCCGATAGAAATCAAAGGCATCATTTCTCTTTTCTGGACAACAGTTATAGTCTGGCTCTTAAGTCTAACATTGGGAATTTCTCGGCCTAAGGAAAAATAATGAAAACTTTTTTAATAATTGCCCAACTTATAATCTCTGTGCTCTTAATTGTTTTTATTCTCCTTCAACAAAGAGGAACTGCTTTGGGTTCTGCTTTTGGAGGAGGAGGAGAAGGATTCTACGCCACCCGGCGAGGAATTGAGAAGAAAAT
This sequence comes from uncultured Candidatus Saccharibacteria bacterium, assembly GCA_964418955.1. Lineage (GTDB taxonomy): Bacteria > Patescibacteriota > Minisyncoccia > Minisyncoccales > GWA2-38-27 > CAYLWZ01. Next base: position 9,871 of record CAYQNN010000006.1, read on the forward strand.
ATATTGGGCAGCTATAATTTGCGGGGCTATATTTATTATTCTGGCTATAATAAACCTATTTATCTCTTAATAGAACACATAAGCGACGAGTCCCGCTATAAGCGGGAAAGAAACTGAATAAAATTCGCTCCGCTAAATTGATTCTGGTTTGAATCCCGCACCCTAATATGTTCCCCTCGCTAAAAAATAAAAAATGGCCCAATAGGCCTCAATGGAAGCAGTTTTTTAAAATTCTGTCAAAAAAAGAAAAAATTTCTTTTGTTGTTTTTTTTATTTTGACCCTTGTCTCTTTTATCTTTCTCGCCAGTAATTTTTATTTAAAAAACACCGAAATCAAAGCAGCCTCGGGAGGAACTTACAGGGAGGGAATACTCGGACAGCCAAGGTTTATAAATCCCATTTATGCCAATTCCGACTCCGATAGAGATTTGGTCCAACTTATATTTTCCGGATTAATGAAATATAATGAAAATATGGAAATAGTCCCCGATTTGGCTGAAAAATACGAATTAAGTTCAAATGGCGAAGATTATACATTTTATTTAAGAAAAAATATCCTCTGGCAGGACAAGCAACCGCTCGGAGCTGATGATATAATCTTTACTATAAAGACAATTCAGGACCCGAACGCTAAAAGTCCCTTGCGAGCAAATTGGGTGGGGGTAGAAGTTGAGAAAGTTGACGACCTAACAATAAAGTTCAAACTGCAAAAGCCCTACAACGCTTTCCTTGAAAATTGCACTCTAAAAATCTTGCCAAGACACATCTGGAAAAATATCGCGGCAAAAAATCTGCCGTTAGAAAACAAATATAATTTGCATCCTATCGGCTCAGGTCCCTATAAGCTTCAGGAGTTAAAATCCAGCAGTTCTGGCCATATAAAATCTATTCTTTTATCTAAAAACAGCATCTATTTTGGAACAAAGCCAAATATTTCTAAAATTAAGTTTCTATTTTTTGACAATGAAAAAGAATTAACCCAAGCAGCTAAGCATGGAAAAATTAAAGGATTATCTCTCAGTTTTTTTAATGAACTTAATGACGGGTACTCGCAAAACGAGTGGCAAAACTATTTTTTCTCTTTCCCGCGATACTTTGCTGTTTTCTTCAATCAAAATAAATCAGAAAATTTAGCTGAAAAAAATATTCGATTAGCTCTAAATTATGCTACCAATAAAAAAGAAATCGTAGAAAAAGTCCTCGGCCTAAAAGAAAATTCTCCCTACATTGACAAAGAAATTTCTCAATCGCCCATTCTTCCAAAAGTTTATGGATTCAATCCACCGACAAAAATCTATGATTTTGATATTGAAAAAGCTAAAGAAATTTTAGAAGAAGAAGGATTTGAAGAGAATGAAAACGGCTTGAGAGAAAAACATATTCAGAAGAAAGCAACTTTTATATTTGAAAAACGGCTCCAAAAAGATTCTCAGGGGACAGAAGTAAAAGAGCTCCAAAAATGCCTGGCAAATCCCGCTTTAGCGGGACCGGGAATCTATCCGGAAGGAGAGATAACAGGATATTTTGGCGCGAAAACAGAACAAGCAGTTATTAATTTTCAGGAAAAATATTCCAAAGATATTTTAGAACCCTGGAACTTCACAAAAGGAACGGGAATAGTAAGCGAAACCACCCGGGCAAAACTAAATGAAATTTGTTTTCCGTCACCGAAAGAAATTTTACCATTGAAATTTTCTTTAACGACCGTTGACCAGCCCCAACTGATAAAAGTTGCTGAAATTTTAAAAGAACAATGGAAAGCCGCAGGAATTGAGATTGAAATCAAAAAATTTCCTCTTTCTCAACTTGAGCAAGATTTTATCAAACCGAGAAATTATGAAATTCTTCTCTTAGGAGAAGTTTTAGGAGCTATTCCCGACCCTCTTCCATTCTGGCATTCTTCTCAAAAAAATGACCCGGGATTAAATATGTCTTTATATGATAATAAAAAAGCCGATGGATTATTAGAAGAAAACCGAAAATCATCTGACCGGGAAATAAGAAAACAGAAATTGGAACTTTTCCAAGATATAGTGATTGAAGATGCCCCGGCAGTATTTTTATACAGCCCTGATTATATTTATATTGTCTCAAAACAAGTAAAAGGGATGGAAACAAGAAAAATTGTTGACCCTTCAAAACGATTTTCGGGAATTGAAAAATGGTATATGAAAACTAAAAGAGTATGGAAGTAAAATTAAAAAATATAAAACCTGATGTCCGCCGCCTTTATGATATGGAAAAGGTTATTTATGATAAAAAGTGGCTGAAAAAAACTTCTAATTCAGATCTTTATTATATGTATAGGGGAATCAAAAGAAAAGGAGGCCTAAGGTATGATATCACCATTGTCCCCGCTAAGATGTTAGGCTCAGAATTCGTAAAAACTAAAGGGCATGAACATATTGGAAATTACGGAGAGATCTATATTGTCCTTGAGGGAAAAGCAATTTACTTGATGCAAAAAAGAAAAGGCAAAGAAATTACGGATGTCTTTGCGATAAAGGCTAAAAAGGGCGATGTTGCCATCATTCCGTCAGGTTACGGACACATTACTATCAACCCTTCAAAAAAAGATGATTTAAAAATGGCGAACTGGATGGCAGACAAAGTAAAAAGCGACTATACTCCAATTCTAAAAATGGAAGGCGCTTGCTACTACTACATAGAAAAGGGATGGATTAAAAATAAAAACTATAAAAAAGTTCCAAAACTCCGTTTTAAAAAAGCTCGAAAAACAATGCCGAAAAGCTTGGATTTTCTGAGAAGGAATAGCAAGGATGGACGCTAAAAATTTGCCGCGGTGGCGGAATTGGCATACGCGCTAGCTTCAGGAGTTAGTGCTCGAAAGGGCTTGAGAGTTCAAATCTCTCCCGCGGCACAAATTAAGCGGGGTGGGATACGATCCTCGTGAGGGCGCAAATTTCTCTTCCCTTGCCGGATTAATCCAGCGCTGGGCTCCCATCCACACAACTTTTTACTAAAAGGAGTTAAACTTATTTTAGATTAAAATCTATGGGGGAAAAATTTATTCAACTGGGGAATATAAAGACAAAAAATAATTATAAAAAGAGTCGATATCAGACAAGATTTAAAAATAAAAAATACAGAGATATGGAGAATCTTCGGATTATTCCCTTGGGCGGATGCGAAGAAGTAGGAAGAAATATGACCGTTTTTGAATATAAAAAAGATATTGTGATTTTAGATATGGGATTGCAATTTCCCGAAGAAGATATGCCAGGGGTAGATTATGTAATCCCAAATATTGAATATCTAAAAGGCAAGGAACGAAATATAGAAGGAGTTATCTTTTCTCATGGCCATTTAGACCATATTGGAGCTGCTCCCATATTGTTAAAAAAACTCGGCAATCCGCTTATTATAGGAAGACCGCTTACAATAGAAATGATTAAGCATCGGCAAGAAGATTTTAGCAAGGGAAGTTCAAAAATGCTAAAAACCAGCTATATCAATAACATCCAAAACAAAATACACCTTGGACCTTTTACTATCTCTTTTTTCAAGGTAGACCATGCCATAATGGACGCTGTTGGCACGATAATAGAAACGCCCGTAGCAACCGTTATTCATCCCGGCGATTGGATGATTGAGCACGGACCGGTGGGAAGAGGCAGAATAGAATATAGCCACTTGGCAAAACTGAAAAAACCTACTATTTTAATGCTTGAAAGTTTGGGCGCTATCAATTCTAAAAAACCGGTGACAGAAGAAGAAATGCTTAAAAATCTTTATAACTTGATTGATTCTGCCCCGGGAAGAATAATTATCGCTACATTTTCCTCTCAACTCCAAAGAATAAAACAAATTTTAGAATATGCTTCAAAAATCGGAAAAAAAGTGGCGCTTGACGGATTTTCTATGAAATTAAATGTAGAAATTGCGAAAAAATTAGGATATATAAAACCAATAAAAGGAACTACAATTTTAACAAATAAAATAAAAGATTATCCCGAAAACAAGGTGATTATAATATGTACCGGATCTCAAGGAGAAGAAATGTCTGCCCTTTCAAGAATTGTCTCTGGAAACCACCGCTTTATCACTCTTAAAAAAAGCGATACCGTTATTTTTTCATCATCAATAATCCCCGGGAACGAGAGAACAATCCAGCGGCTTAAAGATAATATCTACCGGCTTTGCGATAATGTATACCACAGCGAAATAATGGCTGTGCATACTTCTGGACATAGCAACATATCCGACATACAAGAAATTATAAAACAAATTAATCCAACGTATTTTATTCCGGTTTACGCTAACTACTTTATATTGAAGGAGTCTGCTAAAATAGTTTACAATATGGGATTTCCAAAAGACAAAATACTCGTCCCTGACAACGGCTCAATCATCCAATTTGATAAAAAAGGCGCCGAAATGCTCAAAGAAAAAGCTCCTTCAAATTATGTTTTTGTTGACGGGCTCGGAGTAGGAGATGTTGGGGAAATTGTTTTAAGAGACCGTAAAATGTTAGCTAAAGACGGAATGTTCGTTATTGTAGCAATTGTGGATAGCCAAACTGGTCAAGTCAAGGGTTCTCCTGATATAATATCAAGAGGATTTGTTTATTTAAGAGAATCGAAGAAATTACTCGCTCAAACAAGAAAAAAAGCAATTAATATTATAAATAAGGCTGCCGGAAGCGGAGAAACCGCCAATACCGTCAATTGGGGTTATGTTAAAGACGAAGTTAGAAATAAAATCGGTCAGTTTCTTTTTACAAAGACCGAAAGGAGACCCATTATTCTTCCGGTTATTATAGAAGTTTAATAGAAAAATCAAATATCAAAAATCAAAAATACCTATCAAATATCAAAATTTTTTAAATTTTAACTTGTCATTTTGCATTTTG
>CAYQNN010000006.1:14753-15367 GCA_964418955.1 uncultured Candidatus Saccharibacteria bacterium
AGCCTTAATTTTAACATTTAAACATTTTAACATTTAAACAAATTTTAAATTTCTCGATGTTAGAATGTTTGTATGTTAAGATGTTAAAATGATTTTTATGCGAGTTTTATCTGGTATCCAGCCAACGGGCCAAATTCATATAGGAAATTATCTGGGAGCTATTAAGCAATGGGTGGAACTTCAAGAAAAAAATGAATGCGTTTTTTTTATCTCTGACTTACATTCTTTAACTATTCCTTACGAACCGAAAAAACTCCAAAAAAATATTCTTGAAGTTGCCGCTGCTTTTTTGGCAGCTGGAATTGACCCCGAAAAAAGTATTTTCTTCGTCCAATCCCAAGTTAAAGAGCACACTGAACTCTGCTGGCTATTGAACACGGTTTGTCCAATCGGAGAATTACAAAGAATGACCCAATATAAAGAAAAAACAAAACAGTTCAGGAAAAATATTAGTGCCAGCCTTTTAGATTATCCTGTTCTAATGGCAGCTGATATTCTTCTCTATAAAACAGACGCTGTTCCGGTCGGAGAGGACCAGCTTCAGCATGTCGAGCTTACTAGAACAATTGCCAGAAAGTTCAACCAAAAATTTGGCAAAACTTTTATTGAACCGA